>CAYMBB010000099.1:0-8231 GCA_964388515.1 uncultured Anaerolineaceae bacterium | reverse complement strand
ATCAAGATCGACATGAGCGAGTTCATGGAGCGCCACAACGTCAGCCGGCTGGTCGGCGCACCCCCGGGCTACGTCGGCTTCGACGAGGGCGGCCAGCTGACCGAGGCGGTGCGCCGAAAGAGCTACGCGGTCGTTCTCCTCGACGAGGTCGAGAAGGCTCACCCGGAAGTCTTCAACATCCTGCTCCAGATCCTCGAGGACGGCCACCTGACCGACGCCAAGGGCCGGCGGGTCGACTTCCGCAACTGCATCATCATCATGACCTCGAACCTCGGCGCGAAGCAGCTCCAGACGAACGCCGGCCTCGGGTTCCGGGCGATCGGCGACAGCGAGGCAGCCCGCCAGCAATCCTCGTACGAGCTGATGCGCGAGAAGGTCCAGGCCGAGCTGAAGAACACCTTCCGGCCCGAGTTCCTCAACCGGATCGACGCGACGGTCGTCTTCCGCTCGCTGACGGTCGAGGAGATCCGCCAGATCGTGGACCTGATGCTCGCCCGCGTCCGCGATCAGCTGCGTGCCCAGCAGATGTTGCTCGAGGTCACCCAGGAGGCGAAGGACCACATCATCAAGATCGGCTACGACGTGGCGTACGGTGCCCGGCCGCTGCGCCGGGTGATCCAGAACATGATCGAGGACGTCCTGGCCGAGCACATCCTGCTCGGCAGGTACGAGCCCGGGACGACGATCGTCGTCGACAAGGGCGAGATGGGCCTCGACATCCACGCCGCCGACGAGAAGACCCCGGTCGAAGCGCGCTAGGCCGGCCCTCGCCGTGGCGCGGTCCCAGAGCCGGTACATCTGCCAGTCCTGCGGCGAGGCGTTCCTGCGCTGGGAGGGCCAGTGCCGGGGGTGCGGCGCGTGGAACAGCCTGGTCGAGACGCTCCTCCGGGAGCCGGCCGGCGGCCGCCATCCGAGGAGTGGCCTGCCGGGAGCGGCCGGCCTCGTGCGACCGGTCTCCCTCGGCTCGATCGACGAGGACCACCTCGCCCGCCTGCCGGTCGGGATCGGCGAGCTCGACCGGGTGCTCGGCGGCGGCCTCGTGCCGGGCTCGATCATCCTCGTCGGCGGGGAGCCAGGGATCGGCAAGTCGACCCTCCTCCTGCAGGCGGCGGCCAGCCTTGCCGGCTCGCTCGCGGTGAACGGCGGCCGGGTGCTCTACGCCACGGGCGAGGAATCGGCCGCCCAGGTGCGGCTGCGCGCAGCGCGGCTGGGGATCCTGGCCGGGCCACCGGCGGCGGGGATCGCCGTCGTTGCCGAGGCCGAGGTGGGTCGGGTCGTCGAGCACGCTCGCGTCGAGCGCCCGAGCGTGCTCGTCGTCGACTCGATCCAGACCGCGACGGTCGACGAGCTGGACGGGCCGGCGGGCAGCGTCGGCCAGGTCCGCGAGTCGGCCTACCGGCTGATGGAGCTGGCCAAGAGCGAGGGGATCGCGGTCGTGCTCGTCGGCCACGTGACCAAGGATGGCACTCTGGCCGGCCCGAAGACCCTCGAGCACCTGGTGGACGCGGTTCTCGCCCTCGAGGGCGAGCGCTACGCCGCGCTTCGGCTCCTGCGCGCCGCGAAGAACCGGTTCGGCTCGACCGAGGAGGTCGGCGTCTTCGAGATGGGCGAGCTCGGCCTCCGTGAGCTCGCAGATCCGGCCCGGGCGTTCCTCGTCGAGCACCCAACGCCGGCGGCCGGGAGCATCGTCGCCCTGACCCTCGAGGGGAGCCGGCCGCTGCTCGTCGAGGTCCAGGCGCTGACCGCCCCGGCCGGCTACGGGACGCCGCGCCGGACCGCCAGTGGCCTCGATCCGAACCGCCTGGCGCTGCTGATCGCCGTGCTCGGTCGTCGGGCCGGGGTCGGGCTCGCAGGTCACGACGTCTACGCCAACCTGGCCGGCGGGCTGACGGTCGATGAGCCGGGCCTCGACCTGCCGCTCGCCCTCGCCCTCGCCTCGTCGGCGCGCGACCGTCCGGTCCGCGCCGCCACGGTCGCGGTCGGCGAAATCGGCCTGCTCGGCGAACTCCGGGCGGTGAGTGGCCTCGAGCGTCGACTGCGCGAGGCGGCCCGGCTTGGCTTCAAGCGGGCGATCGTTCCGTCCCCCGGCCGCGGCCAGGCGCTGCCGACCGTGGCCGGGATCGAGGTGATCGAGACCGCGACGCTGCGCGAGGCGATCGAGGCGGCGCTCGCCCCGGCCCGAGCGCCCGAACCAGGCGCCGGGCGCGGCCATGAGGCCCCGCCCGGGACCGACGATGCGGGCCGGGCGACGGGATCGTGACGCCGATGCTAGGCTGGAAGGCCGTCACGCGGCAGGCGGCGATGGGCCGCCGCGCAGGTTCCGTCCATCGCCATCCAGGGAGCTCGGACCAGACCGTGATCCGGATCATCCGCGTGCTCGGTGGCGCCCTCGGCGGCATCGTCGGCCTCGCCCTGGCGGGCTCGAACAGCGACCTCATCTCGCGGATGGACTACGGTGGCGCGTTTCTCGCGGCCTGGGTCGTCGCCTGGATCGTGGTCGGGTTCGCGATCCTGCCGTACCTGACGGTCGTGCCCGCCGGCTGGCTGATCCGGCAGGTGGAGGAGCTCTCGACGGCCGAGTTCGTGACCGCCGTCGCCGGGCTCCTGATCGGCCTGCTGATGGGGCTCCTGCTCGGCCTTCCCCTGGCCTCCGTTCCGGCTCCGCTCGGCACCTGGCTGCCGCTCGGCACCTCGCTCTTCCTCGGGCTTGGCATGATGGGGCTGACCGTCGCCAAGCGGGCCGATCTCATCCTGGCCGCCGAGGCGATCGGGCTGATCCGGCGGCCGGGCGTCGAGGCTGCTGCCCGGAACCTCCGGGGTGAGCCGCACATCGTCGTCGACACGAGCGCGATCATCGATGGGCGGATCGCCGAGATCGTCGCCTCGGGGTTCATCTACGGGACCCTCGTCGTACCGCGCTTCGTGCTCGACGAGCTCCAGCACATCGCCGACAGTCCGGATACCCTGCGCCGGAACCGCGGCCGGCGCGGCCTGGAGATCCTGGCCCAGATGCAGAAGCAGTCGACGACACCGGTCGAGGTCGTCGACGACGACGTGCCCGAGGTAGCCGAGGTCGACGGCAAGCTCGTCGCCCTGGCCAAGGCCCGCAGCCGGGTGATCCTGACGAACGACTTCAACCTCAACCGCGTGGCCGAGGTCCAGGGGCTCCGGGTGATGAACGTCAACTCGCTGGCAAACGCCGTGAAACCGGCCGTCCTGCCCGGCGAGGAGCTCCGGGTCCGGGTCATCCAGGAGGGCAAGGAACCCGGTCAGGGCGTCGGGTTCCTCGATGACGGGACGATGATCGTCGTCGAGGGCGGGGCGCGATTCATCGACCGCGACCTCGACGTCTCGGTCACCCGGGTTCTCCAGACCGTGGCCGGGCGGATGATCTTCGCCCAGCCGCGCCTCGAGTGACGGCGCCGGCGGCCGAGGCAGCCCGGGCGGGCGAGGCGGCAGCGATGGAGGTGCCGGCCTGGCCGGCGGCCGACGTGATCGTCGTGGCTGCCGGCAGGAGCACGCGGATGGGCGGCACCGACAAGCTCGCGTCCCCGATCGGGGGGCGGCCGCTGCTGGCCTGGACGCTCGAGGCGCTCACCCGGGCGGCCGGCCTGGAGCGGATCGTCGTCGTCGCTGCCCCGGATCGGGTCGACGAGCTCCGGGCCCGGGACTGGCTGCCCGGGCGGGTGATCGCGGTCGTGGCCGGGGGCCGGCGCCGGCAGGACTCGGTGGCCGCCGGCTTCGCGGCCCTCGAGTCGCTCGCACCGGCCGGCGAGGAGCGGGTCGTGCTCGTTCACGACGGTGCGCGCCCGCTCGTCTCGGCCGAGCTCGTGGCGCGGGTGACGGTTGCCACGGCGGCGTACGGGGCGGCGATCCCGGTCGTACCGGTCGCCGAGACCGTGAAGCGCGTCACCGACGGCTGGATCGAGGCCACCGTCGACCGCGCCCAGCTCGCCCTGTCCCAGACCCCTCAGGGGGTGCGGCGCGGGCTCCTGCGCCGCGCCTACCGGCTTCACCCGCCCGAAGGCCCGGACGAGTGGACCGACGAGGCAGCGCTGCTCGAGGCCTGTAGAATCCCGGTCCATGTGGTCCCCGGCGAGACGAGCAATCTGAAGGTGACGCTGGCCGAGGATCTCGTCCGGGCCGAGGCGGCGCTGCTCGGGCGTGCCCGTCAACGGGTCGGCCAGGGCGCCGACAGCCACCCCTTCGGGCCCGGCGCGCCATTGATCCTCGGCGGGATCGCCATCCCCGGTGCGCCCCGCCTGCACGGCCACTCCGACGGCGACGTGGCGCTCCACGCGATCGCCGACGCGCTGCTCGGGGCGGCCTCGCTCGGTGACCTGGGCCGCCTCGCCCCGGCCGGCCCGGAGACACCGCCCGGGATCGCCAGCGGCGAGCTCCTGCGGATGGTCCTCGGGCGGTTGGGCGAGGCGGGCTGCCGGCCGATCTCGATCGACCTGACGATCATCGGTGCCCGTCCGCGGCTGCTCGGCTGGCTCGAGCCGATGCGCGACGCGATCGCCGAGCTCGTCGGTCTGCCGGCCGGGAACGTGAGCGTGAAGGCCTCGTCGGGCAACCTGGCCGGGATGGAGGGGGCCGGACGCGGGCTCTCCGCTCACGCGATCGCGGTCATCGAGGTGCGCCCGTGACGGTCAGGCTGTTCGACACGCTCAGCGGGCAGGTCCGTCCGCTCGAACCGCTCGAGCCCGGGCACGTCCGCGCCTACAGTTGCGGCCCGACCGTCTACGGCCCGGCCCACATCGGGAACTTCCGCTCGTTCCTGTTCGCCGACCTGCTCGTGCGCTACCTGCGCTATCGCGGCTACCGGGTGACGTGGGTGATGAACATCACCGACGTCGACGACAAGATCATCCGTGGCGCAGCGGCGGCCGGGATCACGATCGCGGAGCTCGCCACCCGCTACACGGAGCAGTTTCTGGCCGATGCGCGGGCGCTGCGGATGACGATGCCCGACGTCCTGCCCCGGGCGACGGCCCACATCGACGAGATCGTCGCCCTGATCCAGACCCTCCTCGAGCGCGGCCACGCCTACCGGACCGACGATGGCTCGATCTTCTTCCGGATCGCCACCTGGCCGGCCTACGGCCGTCTCGCGCGGCTCGATCCGACCCAGCTGCGGGTCGGCGAGCGGGTGGAGGCCGACGACTACGGCAAGGACGACGTCCGTGACTTCGCGCTCTGGAAGGGACCGAAACCGGGCGAGCCGGTGTGGCAGACGGCGATCGGCCCCGGCCGGCCCGGCTGGCACATCGAGTGCTCGGCGATGAGCATGCGCCACCTCGGGCCGTCGTTCGACATCCACACTGGCGGCGTCGACCTGATCTTCCCGCACCACGAGGACGAGATCGCCCAGAGCGAGGCGGCCACCGGCCAGACGTTCGTCCGGACCTGGCTCCACTGCGCGCACCTCCAGATGGGCGGCGAGAAGATGGCCAAGCGGACGGGGAACATCGCCCGGGTGGCCGAGCTCCTCGAGCGCGGTGTCTCGCCGCGGGCCCTGCGCTATGCGCTCATCTCGGCCCACTACCGGACCAGCCTGGCCTACAGCGAGGATTCGCTCGCGGCCGCGACGAGCGCGGTCCAGCGGCTCGACGCGCTGCTCGGCGCGCTCGACGCATACCGCCAGGACGGCCCCGGGGACCCGAGCCTCGAGGCGCTGCTGGCGGGCTCGCGGACGGCCTTCGAGGCGGCCCTCGACGACGACCTGAACATCTCGCCGGCGCTGGCCGCGCTGTTCGATCTCGTCCGGGAGCTGAACCGCCGGATCGACGCCCGCTCGCTCTCGACCGCCGACGCCGCCCACGCCGCGAGTGTCATCCGCGACCTCGACCGGGTTCTTGGCGTTACGGCCGGCGAGGCCCCCGAGCAGCTCCCGGACGATCTCGTCGCCCTGCTCGAGGCGCGCGCCGTCGCACGGGCCACCCGTGACTGGGCGGAATCCGACCGCCTGCGGACCGCGCTGGCCAACCGCGGCATCGTCGTCGAGGACACCCGCGACGGCCAGCGCTGGCGCCGGACCGGCGAAGGCGAGCGCTGGGTGAACCATGGCTGATCGGCGGCGCCGGCCCGGCGAAGGCGAGGGCTGGGTGAACCATGGCTGATCGGCGGCGCCAGCCCGGTTTTGATTCAGCCGGACAGCCAGCTGGAGGCGGTTCGGGCAAGCCGCGCCAGCCGGCAGCGCGGGCCGACCGGGCCCCCGGCCACGGGCGGGGCGGTAGCGGCGCCGGAGGTTCGGGCAAACCTGGCCAGCCCGGCAAACCTGGCCAGCCCGGCGCGTCAGGGCAGGGAGGCCCGTCGGGGGTCCGTCGGCGACCCGCCGGCGCCGAGCCGGCGACCCGGGGGTTAGGGTTCCGCGACGAGGAGACCGAGGGACCAGGGCAGCTGGTGCGCCGCGGCCGCCCAGGGCAGCCGGCGGCGGGGCGACCAGCGGGGGCTCCCCTTCGGCCCTGGCCGCCGGCGGCCCGTCAACCGAGGCGGCCGCCAGTCGCCAGGCCGGCCGAGCGACGTGCCTACCCGCCCTCCGCCCGCCCCGGAGGCCGACCAACCGGGCCCTCCGGCGAACGACCTGGTCGGCCCCGCCCGCCGTACGGTCCACCGCCGCCGGGCGCCCGCGGGCGCCCGCCCGCACCCTTCCGCCCGGCCGCACCACCCGTTCGACCCGTCGTGCCGCTCCAGCCGGCCCCGGAGCTGCTCGGTCCCGGTGAGGAGCTCGTCGCCGGGCGCCGACCGGTCGAGGAGGCGTTCGCCGCCCGTCGCCAGGCGATCAGGCTGCTCGTCGTCCCCCAGCGCCGCCAGGCCCTCGAGCGGCTCGTGCTCCACGCCACGAACCTGCGGATCCCGATCGTGGAAGTCGAGGGCGGGACGCTGACCGCGCTGGCCGGCTTCGACGGTCACCAGGGAATCGGCCTCGTCGTCACGCCGCGGCGCTTTTGCTCGCTCGAGGAGATCCTGGCCCGGGCCGTGGAGCGCGGTGAACCTCCCTTTGTTCTCGTCCTCGACTCGCTCGAGGACCCGCAGAATGTCGGGACGCTCCTCCGCACCGCCGAGGCGGCGGGCGTGCACGGGGTGATCTTCCCGACCCGCCGCCAGGCCCCGTTGACGCCGGCCGCCGTCAAGGCGTCCGCGGGTGCGGTCGAGCATCTCCTGCTCGCCCCGGTCGATGATCTCCCGGCCGCCCTGGCGGACCTTCACGTCCACGGGCTGCGGGTCGCGGGGGCAGAGGCGGGCGCCCCCCTGACCGTCCGCGAGGCCGATCTTCGGGGCCCGCTGGCGATCGTGGTCGGCAGCGAGGGGCAGGGACTTGGTCCGGCGATCCGGCGGCGATGCGATCTGCTGATGCGGATTCCGATGCGGGGCGCGATCGGTTCGTTGAATGCCGCCGTCGCCGGATCGATCATCCTGTTCGAGGCGATGGGCCAGCGGGTGCCGCCGCAGCCCGTCGAGCCCGCCCAGCCGGCGGCCGAGCCGGTGGCCGCGCCGCTCGAGCCGGTGGCCGTGCCGCCCGAGCCGGTGGCCGCGCCGCTCGAGCCGGTGGCCGTGCCGCCCGAGCCGGACCACGCGGGCGGTCCCGGGCCGGAGCCGACCCTCATGCCGGGCGCATCGGAGCCGCCCGCGGAGCAGTCGGACGGTGACCTCCTGCCCGGTGGTCCGACCCCCGCTGGTGGACCCGGGGGCCGCGCTTGACCCATCGGCCCGGGGGGCCATATCATTCGCGAGCGCCACGGGGTCAACTGCGGTATGGTCCTGCGCCGCGCCGACGTAGCTCAATTGGTAGAGCAGCGGTTTTGTAAACCGCCGGTTCCGGGTTCGAGTCCCGTCGTCGGCTCCAAGCGATTTCGTTCGGGATTCGGGTACACCACGAGGACGCAGCCTCGCCCGAAGCCCTGGTTCCAGTGGGTAGGTTGAGCAGGTGGTGAGCTCCGCTGACTGTAGATCAGCCGTCGTACGACTGTGGGGGTTCGATTCCCTCCCTGCCCACCATTCCTGACCCCGCGTTGTGACCCCGGGCCCACATAGCTCAGCTGGCAGAGCACTTCCTTGGTAAGGAAGAGGTCATCGGTTCAAGTCCGATTGTGGGCTCCACCCCCAGGAGGCCAGCCGGCCCGGCAAGCAGCGACGGACGAACCGCGCCTGAAGATGGAGTAGGACGCTCACGTGGCCAAGAAGAAGTTCGAGCGGACGAAGCCGCACGTCAACATCGGCACGATCGG
>CAYMBB010000098.1:1438-8235 GCA_964388515.1 uncultured Anaerolineaceae bacterium | reverse complement strand
TGCTGCATGTCTATCAGGTTGTATCGGCGGCAGCGTAGGAGTTGTAGACTGGCCAGGCAGTCGCCAGCTCGCCGCCAAGGCCTGGGTCGGGGTCCCGGTCGACGACGCCCGGCTCGCTTGTCAACCGCCCCCGCCGCGGAGTCGGTTCTCGACCTCGGGATCCAGGCGGCAGGAACCGCAGCGACGCTACCTGCGCTCATAGGTGTTGAGCAGCCGCACGAGCATAGCCCCGTAGTCGTCCTCGACCCTGGCCTTGTTCACCCAACCGAAGCGGTACGGCGGTTCGTTTGTGGCAATGAACGGCAGGACCAGGAACTCGTTGAAGCACGGCTCGGCGGACGCCCTCAGCCGCCTTTCGGCTTCCGGCGCCTCCTGTGCGGGATGCGGGCCGTATTCCCCGGTCGGGTAGCTGCGAGTGCCTTCGTAGGACACGTACCGGTTGGCCAGATTCAGGCCGACAATGCCGACCGTGATGGCGTCAGGGCTCTTGGTGCGGGAATGCCTGGCCTGACCGCACAGGTCACTGATGACCCGATCGATCTGCTTGATCATCGCCTTGGCCAGGATCTTGACCTCAGCACCGATGTCCACCGCGGCCGTCGGCGCGATCCCGACCAGGTGTCCGGATCGAAGCTCAGGCTGGTGACCCGGAACGACAGGACCGAAAGACCCGTCACCTCGCCGCGCGCGCAGGCCGGGACTGATCCCTTTCGGGTTCAGCGCTGCACGACCTGCCTCGACGTCGCGCCTGTATCGACTCTCCGGTCGGAGGGCCTGCAGATCATCAAACAGGCAGTCAGCGATCCGGTTCCCGAGCTGCGAGTTGCGGTGCAGGTATGGGCGTCCCGAGAAGGTGAGCTCGAACTGATCGAGGAGCCGATAGGACACGTGGTCATCCTCGTTGGCGGGTCAGGCCGCAGCCGGGGCCTTCCCGGCGAGCAGAGCGCGTTCGACCGTGGCGTGAGGGAGCGGTTCGTCCGCCATCCGGCGGACCGCCAGGTCGAGGTAGTGAGGATCAATCTCGATCCCGATGCTGTTGCGGCCCCAGCGCGCTGCGGCGATGCTGGTTGAGCCCGTTCCGGTGAAGGGATCAAGCACCGTGTCACCCACGAAGCTGAACATGCGGACGAGACGCTCGGCCAGTTCGATCGGGAACGGCGCTGGGTGATGCCGCGTTGACGCTCCTGTGAGGCCCGACCAGATCTGCTGGAACCAGCGCTTGTGGTTGTCCGAGGATATGAGACTCAGCAGCCGCGTCTCCAGCGTTGGGCTTCGGTAGCCGCCGGGCTTCCGCAGCATCAGGAGATATTCGATGTCGTTCTTGATCACGGCGTTGGGCTCGTAGGGCTTGCCGAGGAAGCCGGTGCCGTTGCCCGTGGCTTCGAAGACTGCGTTCGCGATCTTGTGCCAGATGATCGGTGCCAGGCCGTCGAACCCGAGCCGGCGGCAGTGTTCCGAGATTGAGGAATGGAGCGGGACGACCACGTGACGGCCGTGGTTCTTGCGCCGTGAAAGGCAGACGTCTCCCACGACCACGACCAGCCGCCCACCGGGAACGAGCACCCGGTGGCACTCTCGCCAGACCTTGTCGAGCTCGTCGAGGAATTCTTCGTAGTCATCGACGTGGCCCAATTGCCCGTTGGTATCCCGGTATTCCTTGAGCGTCCAGTAGGGCGGCGACGTGACGACCAGGTGCACGCTTGCGGCCGGGATGGCAGAAAGGTCGCGGGCATCGCCGAGCAGCAGCCGATGGCGGGTGGACACCTGCCGGACGGCTTCGTCGATCTTCGTCGTGAGCGCCGGATCGCGGGCGATCCGCGGGAGATCGGTCTGGGGATCGACCAGCGTTCCTGTTCCTCCCAGAACAAGAGCAGCTGCTTGCTGGATGTCCATTTCCTGCCTCAGCTCTTTGATCCGGTACGTCTGCCACATCGCCCCAGAGCTGGCGCTCGAGACCGCGTCCGACAGCCTGGCTCGACCAAGGAGTGCCGTGTCCGGATGATCATCGGGGCGGGTGACAGCTAGCCCGTCACCGAGTTGCGAGTGCTCGCTCAGCTGCAGCCGCTCGTGCTGCCGCAGTTGAGGCACTTGTAGCAGCTGCCGTTGCGGACCATGATCGAGCCGCAGTCGGCGCAGGCAGGGGCGTCGGCCTGGGTCTGGAAGCCCACCTTGACGCCGGCGCCGAGGCTGCCGGTGATCGCTCCCCGCGCCGCGCCGCCGGCGGCCTTGCCGTTGCCGTTGGCATGGTCGTTGGCGTGGGCCGCCTCGACGACCGGGAGGCCGGCCGTCGGAGCAGGCTCGGCGGCCACCGCGGTCGCCCTCGGCGTCTCCGCCGGCGGCTCGGTACCGGCCGGCTTCGCGGCCGACGGCCCGCCGACCGCCTCGTCGATCGCCGACGGCCCCTCCTCGGCCTTCGGCTCGAGGGCCGTCTCGCCGAACGGGCTCGGCGCCTCGCCGACGATCGCCGAGCGGTCGATCAGCCCGATCGCCGCCTTGTCCTCGGCGGACAGGAACCGCGACCCGAGCCAGCGGAAGATGTAGTCGACGATCGACTTCGCGATCGGGATCTCCGGGTTGCCGGTGAAGCCCGACGGCTCGAACCGGACGTGGGCGAACTTGTTCACCAGGTCGCGCAGCGGCACGCCGTACTGCAGCGCGACGCTGACCGAGATCGCGAACGAGTCCATCAGGCCCGCGACCGTCGAACCCTCCTTGGCCATCCGGATGAACATCTCGCCCGGTTGACCGTCCGGGTACAGGCCGACCGTGATGTAGCCCTCGTGGCCGGCGATGTCGAACTTGTGGGTGATCGCCGTCCGCTCGGCGGGGAGCCGCCGGCGGTGCGGCTTGGCCGCCTCCGCCTGGGCCTGGGCGAGCTGGCGGCGCAGCTCGGCGATCGTCTCCGACTCGGCCGCCTCGCCGTCCTTCTTCTTGCCGGTGGAGAGCGGCTGGCTGCGCTTGCTCCCGTCGCGGTAGATCGCGATCGCCTTGAGGCCGAGCTTCCAGCCCTCGAGGTAGACCTGCTCGATCTCCTCGGGCGTTGCGCTCTCGGGCATGTTGACGGTCTTGCTGATCGCGCCCGAGAGGAACGGCTGGACCGCGGCCATCATCCGGACGTGGCCCATGTAGTGGATCGAGCGCTGGCCATTCACCGGCTTGAACGCGCAGTCGAAGACCGGCAGGTGCTCCGGCTTCAGGCCGGGCGCGCCCTCGATCGTCTCGCGCTCGTTGATGTAGCGGACGATCTCCTCGGTCTGCTCGGCGCTGTAGCCGAGCTTGCGCAGGGCCGCCGGGACGGTGTTGTTGACGATCTTGAGGAAGCCCTCGCCGACGAGCTTCTTGTACTTGACGAGGGCGATGTCGGGCTCGATCCCGGTCGTGTCGCAGTCCATCATGAACGCGATCGTGCCGGTCGGGGCGAGGACGGTGACCTGGGCGTTGCGGTAGCCGTGGCGGCGGCCGAGCTCGAGCGTCTCGTCCCACGTCCGGCGGACGGCGTCGATCATCCCGGGCGGCACGCTGTCCGCCGGGATGCGGTAGGCGGCGTCACGATGCTTGCCGATCACCCGCAGGAACGGCTCCTCGTTGAGCTCGTACTCGATGAACGGGCCGCCGTGGTCGCGGGCGATGATCGCCGACTGGCGGTATGCCTCGCCGTGCATGAGCGCGGTGAGGGCGGCGGCGAAGTTGCGGCCCTCGTCCGAGTCGTAGGCCAGGCCGCGGCTCATCAGGAGCGCGCCGAGGTTGGCGTACCCCAGCCCGAGCGGACGGAAGCGGTGCGAGTTCTCCTCGATCTTCGGCGTCGGGTAGCTCGCGTTGTCGACCAGGATCTCCTGGGCGGTGATCGTCAGGCGGGCCGCGTACTGGTAGGCGTCGACGTCGAACTCGCCGTCCTCGCGCACGAACTTCATCAGGTTGAGGCTGGCGAGGTTGCACGCCGTGTCGTTCAAGAACATGTACTCCGAGCACGGATTGCTGGCGTAGATCCGGTCCGTGTTCGCGCAGGTGTGCCAGTCGTTGATCGTCGTGTCGTACTGGATCCCCGGGTCACCGCACAGCCAGGCGGCTTCCGCCATCCGGTGGAAGATGTCGCGGGCACGGTACGTGTCCATCGGCTCGTGGGTCGTCACGGCGTGGGTCGTCCACTCGCGATCCTCGACGACCGCCTTCATGAACTCGTCGGTGACACGGACCGAGTGGTTCGCGTTCTGGAAGAAGACCGAGCCGTACGCCTCGCCGGTGAACGACGGGTCGTAGCCGGCCTCGATCAGCGCCCAGGCCTTCTTCTCCTCGTTCGCCTTGGAGTCGATGAAGTCGATGATGTCCGGGTGGTCGACATCGAGGATGACCATCTTCGCGGCGCGCCGGGTCTTGCCCCCGGACTTCACGACGCCGGCGAAGGCGTCGTAGCCCTTCATGAAGCTGACCGGGCCCGACGCAGTCCCGCCGCCCGACATCCGCTCCTTGCTCGAGCGGATCGGCGACAGGTTCGAGCCGGCGCCGGAGCCGAACTTGAAGAGCATCGCCTCGGTCTTGGCCAGGTCCATGATCGAGGACATCGAATCCTGGACCGAGTTGATGAAGCAGTTGTGGACCGCCACATTGTTGGACAGGTACTCGCCGGACTCGGTCTGGATGTCGAACACTTCCTCGACACCGAGATCCTCGATCGCGACGATCTCCTCCTCGCGGACGCTGGGTATGGTCTTGAGGTCGCGAAGGCCGAGCGATTCGAGGAGGCGGGCCTGCTTGTCGCGCCCGACGAAGCCGACGAGTTCGGCGAAGCGCGCACGTTCGCTGCCGACCGCGATCGCAACCTCGTGAAGGTCGTGGCGGTCGGTCCGAGGGTCGTGCTTGCGCACGCGGCGCGAATAGATGCCGATCACATTCAGCAGCAGCTGGACGTCTTCGGTCCAGCGCTCGCTGATCACGGCGAAGCCGATCCTGGCGTTCTCGTCGCCGTTGTCGCGACGGACGGTCACATAGCCGTCAGCCTGGAAAATGCTTCGCAGGTACGCAGTGATCTCTTCGCAGGAGGCGGTCCACAGGCGCGACGGGACCCGGATCTCCGTACCGCGCTGCAGGAGGCCCCATCGCTCCACGAATTCGCGAATGACCTCACCGTAGACCCGGATGCGCTGGACCCGCGTCTCCCTGGTGTCGGCGTCTCGAACCTTGACGTGGACGTGCGGCAGGGCAACGTCCAGGTTCTCCATCACCCACCGGTACTCGTCGTCGTTGGCGACCTGGAACTCGATCGTCAACGAACGGTTCGTGCCCGACTCGTACTGCCCGACGAAGCCGTCGGCCTGGAGCCACCCGGCGAGCGCCGCCTCGGCGCGCAGGACGGCGGTTTCGTGATCGACCGGCTCGAACTCGGCGAGATCGCCCGCCGGCGCCCCGCTCCCGGCCGGCACGAGCGCGCGAGCCGCCACCTTCGCTCGATGCGGGTGCAAGTGCATTCGCATCCCGACCTCGAGCTGGTCCACGCGCAGCCATTCGGGTTGGGTGCGCCGCCGCCGAACCGCCTTGACGACATGGTCCGGCGTGGCCTCGACGAAGTTGCCGTTCCGCAGGCGGATGCGGCGGACCGGCTTCTGCCCGTTGTTCTTGACGGCGACGATGCGCGTGACGCCGTTCGCGTCGTAGACCTCGCGACCGACGGCTCCCTCTTCGACGAGCTGGCCGATCGGGATCATCCCGTCAGGCGTAGACACGAGCGAGCGATACGGCATGCAGGCCGAGCACTGCGGCTTCTGCTCGATCCCGACGTTGAACCAGACCGGCGAGTTGAAGCTCATCTTCTGGTGGACGATCAGGTGCGTCAGCTCGGCCTGGAAGGCGGCCAGGTCCTCGTCGGTCGCGAAGTAGTGCTGGGTCTCCGCCCAGGCGGCGATCGTGGTGACGACCCGGTCGATCAGCTGGCGGACGCTGTGCTCGCGCTCCGGGGTCCCGATGTGGCCGCGGAAGTACTTGCTGACGACGACGTTCGTCGCCAGCTGGCTCCAGAAGCTGGGCACCTCGACGTCCTTCTGCTCGAAGACCGTCTTGCCCGACTCGTTGGCGATGTTCGCGGTCCGGTATTCCCAGGTGATCTCGTCGTACGGGTGGACGCCCGGGCGCGTCCAGCGGCGCTCGAACGTCAGCCCGCGCACGGGCGTGCCGTCGGCCAGTCGTCCGTCGAAGCTGGCGCCGTACGGCCCGGCGTGCGGTCGCAGAAAGCGATGGCCGGTGTCGGCCGATGCGGCGGTCTGCTGCCCGGTCGCTTTCGGCGCCGGGCGAGTGGTCGACTTCGTCACGGACTCCTCCGCGCCCTGCCCGCCTTCTGTGACCGGGACTGCATCGCTGGCGGCTCGAGCCATCGTTCCTTCTCCTTCGACCTTTCCCGGGGCTCCCCCCGACTCCTTCGATGTGAGCTCCGACGCGAGCCCCTCCCCGGATCCGGTCCCCACCGGCCAGGGTGATCTGCCGTTGCCTCTTCTCCCCGATCCACCGCAGCCGCGGCGGAGCCATCTGCCGCGTCGTCCGGGGCCCGTTCCGGGGCGCGAGCGGGGCGGCGTGACAGGCCGTTGACCCGTCGCGGGGGACGTCAGGACCCGCTCGAGCGACCAGCTCACGATACGCCGACTGCCGGGCCTCGTCAAGACCGAAACCACAAGATGTTGTGGTCCAATGGGCAAGCGTACCGCTACATGTTGCGATCGCGACCGGCGACTCGAACGGATGATCGAGTGCTCGGTGGCCGCCGTTCGGCGGTCGCGCCTGCCGATTCGAACGGCTCGCCGCCGTCTCGGTGC
>CAYMBB010000098.1:0-1338 GCA_964388515.1 uncultured Anaerolineaceae bacterium | reverse complement strand
CCGCCGTTCGGCGGTCGCGCCTGCCGATTCGAACGGCTCGCCGCCGTCTCGGTGCTGCCGCTCGCCGACGCGCCGGTGGCGCCGTTCGCCGCTCAGGGCGTCCGGAAGGCGCGGACGAGGCTGCCCAGTCCGGGTCGCTGGCCGTAGAGCAGGACGCCGGCGGCGTAGAGTCGACCGGCGACCCACAGCGCGCCACCCACCGACAGCGCCAGGAGGATGAGCGCGAGCACCGGCTCCCACGGCGCCACCTGCCCGAGTGCCAGCCGGCTGAGCATGATGTACGGGCTGAGGAAGGGCACGAACGAGAGGACGACGACGAGCGGCGAATCGATCGGGATGATCCCCGAGCTGGCGTAGCTGGCGACGAAGTAGCCGAGGGCGGCCACGATCGTCAGCGGCCCGATCGTCTGGTTCACGTCCTCCTGGCGGCTGACCAGCGAGGCGACCCCGGCATAGAGCGTCGCGTAGAGCCCGAAGCCGAGCACGAAGAAGACACCGAAGGCGGCCAGGAGCGGGATCGACAGACCGGACGGGAGGTCGATCGAGCCCCGAACACCGAGCAGCGCCGCCGCGATCCGGTCCTGGAAGACGATCGCCACCAGGGCGGCGGCGAAGACGAGGACGTACTGGGTCAGTCCGAGCGCCCCGACCCCGACCACCTTGCCGCTCATCAGCTCGGCCGGCCGGGCCGCGGCGAGGACGATCTCCATCACCCGGCTGCTCTTCTCCTCGGCCACGCTCATCGCCACCCACTGCCCGTAGAGCACGATCGCCATGAAGATGAGGATCGTGAGCGCGAACCCGAGGACGGTGCCGCCGAGCAGCTGCTCGGTCGACCCGGTCCGCGAGTCGGTCGGGCTGGCGGGCCGCGTCTCGAACGGCGCCGGCGCGAAGAGGATCGCCTGGTCGCCCGGCGGGATGCCGGCCCGGGCCAGCCGGTCCTGGATCGTGAGCGCGCCCGCCGCCTGCTGGACCTGCTGGGTCTTGCGCTCGAAGGGCAGGTACTTCGAGTAGAGGACGAAGCCGAGGTCGCCGCCCGCCGTGCGCTCGAGGGCGAGGACCCCGGCCAGCCGGCCGGCGACGACGTCGGCTCGACCCGCGTCGAGATCGTCGACTGCGACCACGACGAACGCGCGCCTCGCTGCTCCGTCGCTGACGCCGGTGCCGTCCGACGCGCCCGTGGTGCCCGGATCGGGGACGTTGAGCAGCCGGTCGAGGGCCGTGACGACGTCGACCGTGGGCGCAGCCTGACCGACGTAGACCCCGAGCCGGTCGCCCGAGATGACGCGTTCGTTGACGAACCGGAGCAGGATCGGCGACAGGGCGACCCCGGCGGCA
>CAYMBB010000097.1:0-8247 GCA_964388515.1 uncultured Anaerolineaceae bacterium | reverse complement strand
AGGAGGAACGGCGCCTGTTCTACGTGGGGATGACCCGGGCCCGCGACGAGCTCGTCCTGACCCATGCCGCGGACTACGGCGGGGCACGCATCCGGCGGGTCTCGCCGTTCGTGCTTGAGGCGCTCGACCTGCCCCTGGCCGCCGGTACGCCCACCGGCAGCCTCGTCCGCCCGACGCCGCTGGAGCGGCTGGCGGCCTTCGAAGCGGTCGAGGCGCCGCCGGAGACCGCCCGGGAGGCGACGACGGAGCCGCTCTCGCTCAGCTTCTACCAGATCGACGACTACCTCACCTGTCCGCTGAAGTACAAGTACGTCCATGTCCTGCGGGTTCCGATCGCGCCGCACCACTCGATCGTCTACGGCGCGGCGCTCCACCGGGCGGTCCAGGAGTTCCATCGGCGCCAGGCGAAGGGCCAGCTGATGTCCGAGGGGGAGCTGATCGAGGTGTTCGAGCTCGCCTGGTCGAACGAGGGGTTCCTCACCCGCGAGCACGAGGAGGCGCGCCTCGATGCCGGGCGGGCGGCGCTGCGCCGCTTCCGTGCCGAGCAGCTCGCGCCGGGTGCGGTCGTGCCCGCCTGGATCGAGCGGGAGTTCGCGTTCACGCTCGACGGCGACCGGATCCGCGGCCGTTGGGACCGGGTCGACATCGAACCGGTCGCCGACGAGCTTCTCGCCGCGGCCGAGCCGGCGGCCGGTTCGACGACCCGCGCCGGGGCCGCGGCGCTGGCCGCGCCGGTGGCCGATCCGTCGGCGGATGTCGTGGCCCCGACCCTGCCCCTGCTGGCCCGGGAACGGGTGACGATCACCGACTACAAGTCGAGCGACGTGCGCGATCCCGCTCGTGCCCGCCAGCGGGCAAAGGAGTCGCTCCAGCTCTCGATCTACGCCATGGGCTACGAGGCCCTGACCGGTCGACTGCCCGACGCGGTCCAGCTCCACTTCCTCGAGTCGGGTCTGGTGGGACGGGCCGAGGTCGACGAGAAGCGCCTGGCCAGGGCCCGGGGCCAGATCCGGCAGGCGGCGGCGGGGATCCGCAGCCGTGACTTCACCGCCCGTCCGGACTACCTCGCCTGCTCGTACTGCGCCTTCCGCGAGATCTGCCCCTCGAGCGTGGCCCGGTGAGCGACTGGCGGCGGGGGTTGCGCGCCGTCACGTTCGATTTCGGCAACACGCTCGTGCCGGTCGGACGCGGCGACCTGCGCCGGGTCGTGGAACTGACGGCCGTCGAGGTCGCCGGGGCGAGCGGGCCGTTCGACCGCGAGGCGTTCCTGGCCGCCTGGGCCGAGGAGCGCGAGCGCCAGTTCGCCGAGGCCCTGCCGGCGTTCCGGGAGGTCGACATCGGCGAGCGGTTCCGGCGTGTCTTCGCCCGCCTGCGGGGGATGGCCGCCCCGCCGCCCGGGCGCCCGTGGGACGACGCGGCCGTCGCCACGCGCTCGGAACCGGCCGAGATCGCTGCCGCGGTCGAGGCGTACAGCCGCTCGTTCGTCGCCGCCCTGCCGGCGCCAGCCGAGGTCGGCCCGCTCCTGGCCGCGCTCGCGGAGCGCTACCGGCTCGGGGTCGTCTCCAACTGGCCGCTGGCGGCGACGATCGACCGCTACCTCGAGGCCGCGGGCTGGGCCCGCTACCTGTCGGCGGTCGTCGTGTCCGAGCGGGTCGGGGCGATCAAGCCCCAGGCGACGATCTTCCGCGCCGCCGAAGCCGCCCTCGGCGGGCCGGCGCCGGGTTCGATCCTCCACGTCGGCGACGACTGGGTGGGCGACGTGGTCGGGGCGAAGCGGGCCGGCTGGCACGCGGCGTACCTGCGCGACCGGCCCGTCGACTCACCGCTGCCGGGCAGCGAGCGCGACGACCACGTCGAGCCGGACCTCGAACTCGAGCGCCTGACCGACCTCGGGCCGATCCTCGCCGGCCGCTAGACTCAGGGGCAGATGGAGACGCGCGACCGGCTCGCCAACCTCGGCCTCTTCGCCGCCGCCGCGCTGGCCTGGGTCGCGGTCGGCCTGGTCGTCACGACTCGTGACCCGGTCCTTGACCCGGGCGCCGGGCTGGCCGGGGCGATCGCGATCGGGCTGGCGGTCGGCCTGACGACGATCCCGCTCCTCTGGCTGGCGGTCTTTGCCCGCCATGGGCGGATCGCCTACCGGGGCGGTTGGTCGCGCGCCGTCCGTCGTGGGGGTTGGGTGGCCGGGGTCGTCGCTCTCTTCGTCGCGCTCCGCCTCCAGGGCGCCCTGCAGGTGCCGATCGCCCTGTTCGTCCTGGCGATGGTCGCGATCGCCGAGGCGACGCTGTCCTCGGAACGCTGAGCGCACCGTGCCCTTCCACCGATCCGGCATCGACAGCCCGGGACAGACAGCCAGGGAGACAGCCATGACCAGACCGCTCACCGCCGCTCGTCCAGCCGAGCCGTTCGCCGAGGCGAAGGCCCGCCTCGCCGCCGCCGTCGAGGCGCAGCGCGAGGAGATCCTCGAGCTCTCGCACCGGATCCACGCCCACCCCGAGCCGGCCTTCGAGGAGCACCAGGCCGCAAGCTGGGTGGCCGAGGCGATCCGCCGCCACGGGTACGAGGTCGAGCACCCGGTCGGTCGGCTCGCGACCGCGGTGCGCGGTCGCCTGCGCGGCGGCCGGGGCGGCGAGCGACCGCGGATCGGGATCCTGGCCGAATACGACGCCTTGCCCGGACTCGGGCACGGCTGCGGCCACAACACGATGGCCGCCTCCGGGGTAGGGGCGGCGATCGCGCTCGCCTCGCTCGCCCCCGAGCTGCCGGGCGAGATCGTCTTCCTCGGCACGCCGGCCGAGGAGCGCGGCTCGGGCAAGCAGTTCATGATCGACGACGGGCTGTTCGACGGGCTCGACGCGGCGCTCCTGTTCCATCCCTCGGACCGGACCGTGGTCGCCTGCGAGCTGCTCGCCTCGGAGGACATCGATGTCACCTTCCACGGCCTCCAGGCTCACGCCGCCTCCGAGCCGTGGATGGGCCGGAACGCGCTCGACGCGCTCGTCCTGCTCTTCAGCGCGATCGGCCTCTGGCGCCAGCAGCTGCCCCTGCACGCCCGCGTTCACGGGATCGTGCTCGAGGGCGGGACGGCGGCCAACATCATCCCCGACCGGGCCGCCGGGCGGTTCATGATCCGGAGCACCGAGCAGGCCTGGTTCGAGCAGATGCACGAGCGGTTCCGGCGCCTGGCCGAGGGCGCGGCGCTCCAGACTGATACGACGGTCGAGATCGTCTTCTCCGGCGGCTCCGCGACGATGAAGGACAACCGCGCCCTGGCCGACCGCTTTCGGGCGAATTTGGCAGCCTACGGCGTGGAGGACCACCCGGTCGACCGCGAGCACCTCGGCAGCTCGGACATGGGCAACGTCAGCCGGGTCGTGCCCACGATCCACCCCTCGATCGCGATCTGCGACGAGGGCGTCCCAGGCCACTCGATCCTGTTCCGGGAGGCGGCGGCCAGCCCGCGCGCGGACGAGACGACGCTCCTGGCAGCGACGGTCGTCGCCCAGACGGCCTACGAGCTGTTCGCGGATCCGGCCCTGGTCGAGGCGGTCTGGCGCGAGTTCCAGGGCGAGGCCTGACCCCGTCGCACCGGGCTCCGGGATTCGCGGCTCGGGTCCCGGCCCGCGCGCCCGTGCTACCATCCGCAGGCGCGCCCCGCTGGACGTCGGATGCGAACCGGCGGCGCCCCCAGCGACGGCATCTGGCCCGCTCGTTCGTGGCCGGCATGCCCTCCGGAGGTCTCCGAGCGTGCACGAGCGCCCGCACCCCGGTCCCGACCGTGACTTTGCGCGCCTGAACGGCTGGGATCGCTCCTTCGAGACGTACGCCGACTTCGATCTCCCGACCTACGTCGGCCCGGTCTCGTTCATGAAGCTGCCCTGGATCCCGGACGCCGGGGAGCTGGCCCGGCGGAAGCCGGACGTGGCGATCGTCGGCGCCCCGTTCGACGACGCGGTCAGCCACCGGCCCGGCGCCCGGTTCGGCCCGCGCGCGATCCGCGAGGCGCAGTACACGACCGGCTCGATCCACTCGCTCCAGCTCGGACTCGAACCGTTCGAGGTCCTCGACGTCGTCGACGCCGGCGACGCGAACATCGTGCCCGCCTGGCTCGAGCGAAGCCACGCGCTCATCTACCGCAAGGTCCGCGAGGTCGCCGCGACGGGCGCCATCCCGATCGTGCTCGGTGGCGACCACTCGATCACCTGGCCGTCGGCGACCGCGATCGCCGAGGTTTGCCGCCCCGGCTCGGTCGGGATCGTTCATTTCGACGCCCACGCCGACACGGCCAACGAGGACTGGGGCGTGCTCGCCGGTCACGGCACGCCGATGCGCCGGTTGATCGAGTCCGGAGCGGTCCTGGGCCGGAACTTCGTCCAGGTCGGGCTGCGCGGCTACTGGCCGCCGGTCGAGACGTTCGAGTGGATGAAGGCCCAGGGGATGCGCTGGCACTTCATGCGCGAGATCGAGGAGCGCGGCGCCGAGGAGGTCATCCGCGACGCGATCGCCGAGGCGCTCGACGGGCCCGACGCGGTCTACCTGAGCATCGACATCGACGTGATCGACCCCGGCCTGGCCCCCGGAACCGGGACTCCCGAGCCGGGTGGCATGCTCACCCGCGAGGTGCTCCGGGCGATCCGCCAGATCGTCGGGGCGGTCGAGCTGGCGGCGATGGACATCGTCGAGGTCTCGCCGCCCTACGACCAGGCCGAGACCACGGCGATGGCCGCCAACCGCTGCGCGCTCGAGGCGATCTCGGCGCTGGCCGGGCGCAAGCTGGCCGGCCACCGCGTCCGGTTCGAGCGGCCGGCGCCGTAGCGGCGGGCGGCACGACGGGCCGGCCATGAACTCGCCCGGACGGCCGCGACCGGTCCACCCGTTCCTCGATCACCCGGGACCGATCGCGTTCGCCCATCGCGGCGGCGCGGGCGACGCGCCGGAGAACACCCTGGCCGCCTTCGCCGCCGCGGTCGAGCTGGGCTACCGCTACCTCGAGACAGACGTCCACGCCACCGCGGACGGGATCCTCGTCGCGTTCCACGACGAGCGCCTGGACCGGGTGACGGACCGCCGCGGCCTGATCGCCGAGCTGCCCTGGGCCGAGGTGGCCCGGGCCCGCGTCGCCGGCCGCGAGCCGATTCCGCGCCTCGAGGAGCTGCTCGACACGTGGCCGCAGGTGCGGGTGAACATCGATCCCAAGCACGACGCCGCGGTCGAACCACTGGTCACCGTGCTCCGCCAGCCGGGTGTGCTCGAGCGGGTCTGCGTCGGCTCGTTCTCCGGTCCGCGCCTGGCGCGGCTGCGGGCGGTCTTCGGTTCCGGGTTGTGCACGTCGCTCGGACCGCGCGGGGTCGTTGGGCTGCGGCTCGACTCATGGGGCGCACCGGGCGCAGGGGCATGCGTGGAAGCGGAACACGCGGACTGCGTGCAGGTGCCCGTCAGGCGGGGGATCGTGCCCCTTGTCGACCGGCGGTTCATCCTGGCGGCGCACCGCCGCGGGCTGCCGGTGCATGTCTGGACGGTGAACGAGCCGGCCGAGATGGTCTGTCTGCTCGAGCTCGGCGTGGACGGGCTGATGACCGACCGACCGGCCCTCCTGCGCGAGGTCCTCACGGCGCGCGGCCAGTGGGGCTGACCCGGTCCAGGCTACGATGGACGAGTGATCGAGCCGACCGCCGCCGCCCTCGCCCGCCTGTATGACCTCGACCTGGTCGACGATCCCGGCGACGGCGATCTCTACCTCGCGCTCGCCGCGCGCAGCGGCGGGCCGGTCCTCGAGCTGGCGGTCGGTACCGGGCGCCTGGCCGTGCCCCTCGCGGCAGCCGGGCACGAGGTGACCGGGGTCGACATCGACCCCGCGATGCTCGACCGCGCTCGGCGGCACGCCGCTGCGGCTGGCCGGTCGGTCGCGCGCCGGCTGCACCTCGTGGCGGACGACATCCGGACCGTTCGCCTGCCGGGGGCCGGATCGTTCGGGCTCGCCTTCCTGGCCTTGAACTCGCTGATGCTCCTGGGCGACCGGCTCTCGCAGCTCGCCGCCCTGGCCACGATGGCCGCTCACCTCGCGCCCGGCGGACTGGCCGTGGCCGACGTCTGGCTGCCTGACGCCGACGACCTGGCCCGGTTCGACGGCCGGCTGTCGCTCGAGTACCCACGGACCGAGCCCGAGACCGGACGGCTGGTGACGAAGATCGCGAGCGCCGTCCACGACGCGGCGACCGGCACCGTCCGCCTGGCGACGATCTACGAGGAGGGCCGGCCGGGCGAGCCGGCGGTGCGCTGGTTCCGCGAGGATCGCCTGCGTCTCGTGAGCGCCGACGAGCTGCGTGCCGGCGCCGAGGCGGCCGGGCTGGAAGTCGAGCTGATCGCGGGCAGCTATGACCTCGAGCCGCTGGGACCGGGCGCCGAACGGGCGATCCTCGTCGCGGTCCGGCGGTGACTCACGGCGCCACGCAGGTCGCGCCGGACGGCGGTACGGGTGGCTGCCCCCGGTGGCTCGGCCGGGGCCGGGGGCGGGATCCTCGCCCGGGCTTGGTATAGTCGGCGGCGATGGCCACCAGCGACCAGATCCGCCTGCTGATCGTCGAGGACGTCCCCCAGGTCGCCCAGTACATCCGGGGGCTCCTGAACGCGCAGACGCAGATCAAGCTGCTCGACGTGCTGACGGACGGCTCGAAGGTGGCCGCCCAGGCCCAGCAGCTCCGGCCCGACGTCGTCCTGGTCGACCATCTCCTCCAGGGCCGGACGAGGGGCCCGGCGGTGATCGAGCAGCTGCGCGCCCTCGGCATCCCGGTCGTCGCCCTGACCGTGCCCCAGAACCCGCTCCGCCCGGACCCCGCCAAGGGCATCCTGGCGGTCCTCTCGATGCCCTTCTCCGGTTATGACCTGGTCACCCGGATCGGCGAGGTCCACCGGATGCTCCGTGCGACCGACCGGCTCGGCTCGGCCCGGCTCGTGTCGGTCTACGCTCCGAAAGGCGGCGTGGGCAAGACGACGATCGCCTTCAACCTCGCCGTCGCGGCCGGGCAGCTCGGCTTCCGGACGGTCCTGATCGACGGCAGCCTCCAGTTCGGTGACCTGCGCTCGCTGGTCAAGGTCCCGCTCGACGCGCCCTCGCTCCTCGACCTGCCGACCGACCGGATCCAGGAGTCCGACCTGGCCGACGTCCTGTGGCGCGATCCGTCGGGGATCGACCTGCTCCTCGCGCCGCCGCGGGTCGAGATGGCCGAGATGGTGACCGTCCGCGACATCGACAAGATCCTCTCGCTCCTGCGCCGGGTCTACGAGGTGATCGTGGTCGACACGACCGCGGTCCTCTCGGAGATCACGCTCTCGTTCCTCGACGCCTCGGAGACGATCGTGAACGTCGTGACCTACGACTCGACGACGATCCACAACACGATCGCGGTCGCGGACACGTTCCGCTCGATCGGCTACCCGGCCTCGAAGGTGCGCTACCTGGTGAACCGGGCCGACTCCTCCGGCGGCATCCCGGCCGAGGACCTCGCCCGGGCGCTCGGCCGGGTCCCGGAGTACAGGGTCGTCTCGGACGGGCGGCTGGTCGTCCAGTCGAACAACGAGGGCGTCCCGTTCGTGCTCGCCAACCCGTCGGCGCAGGTGAGCCAGGACATCGTGCGCACCGCCACGGACCTGCTCGGCGCCGGACGGGTGGCCGCCGCGGCGAGGCGCTGAGCGATGTCCGACCCGCGTCCGATCGGGGTCTTCGACTCGGGCGTCGGCGGGCTGACCGTCCTGCGCGAGATCCTCCGGCGGCTGCCCCACGAGTCGACGGTCTACTTCGGCGACAACGCCCGTGCCCCGTACGGCACGCGGAGCGACGAGGAGGTGCTCGCCTTCAGCCGCCAGTGCCTCGACGAGCTGGCTGGCCGCGACGTGAAGGCGATCGTCGTCGCCTGCAACACCTCGACCGCGGTCGCCCTGGCCGACCTTCGGCGGCGCTACGACCTGCCGATCCTGGGCGTGATCCGGCCGGGCGCCTCGGCCGCCGCCCTCGCCACTCGCAACCGGCGGGTCGGGGTGATCGGGACGCCGGCCACGATCCGTTCGCACGCCTACTTCCTGGCGATCAAGGACGAGAACCCCGCGATCGAGGTCTACGAGCACGCGACGCCGGCGCTCGTGCCGCTCGTCGAAGCCGGACGGCTGGCGGGCTCCGACGTCGAGTCGGTCGTGCGCGACGCGCTCGCGCCGCTCCTGGGCGAACGAGACGCGAACGGTGAGTTCGTCTTC
>CAYMBB010000096.1:0-8311 GCA_964388515.1 uncultured Anaerolineaceae bacterium | reverse complement strand
CCGCCCGCCTCCCTGACGCCCGGATCGCCGTCCTGCCCGGCCAGAAGCACGCCGCCCACCACACCGCCCCCGATCGTTTCGTGGCCGAGATCGCCCGCTTCCTCGACTGAGGACGGCGGCCGGCGACACCGGCGCGGGGAATGGCGGCCCCGGGGAGACCGGCGCCGGGAGCATCGTCCCGCCTGAGGACGGCGTCCCGCCCGGGGATGCCGTCGATCGGCGCCCCTCTACTTCAGGCTCTCGAGGAACGTGACCAGGTCGTCGAGCTGCTGCTGCGAGAGACCGCCGTAGGCGGGCATCCGCTCGTCCTTGGGGGTCACGATCTGCCTGCGGATCGCCTCCGCGTCCCAGCGGAACCCGGCCCGCGACAGGTCGGGGCCGGTCTGGCCGCCGACACCCCGGATCTGGTGGCAGGAGGTGCAACCCTGCTCGTTGTAGATCTTCAGGCCGGCCAGCTCCTGGCTCGACATCCCCTCGGTCGGCGGGACCCGGACGGATCCGGGCGGACTGGCACTGGCACCCAGGTAGGTGAGGCCGACGACGCCCACCACGACCGCCGCGGTCAGGGCCATGGCGACCGGTCGCTGGCGCGGATGCCGGTGACGACCCCGGTCCAGGAACGGGATGAGGATGAAGACGAGCGAGGCGAGAGTGAAGGTCAGAAAGATCAGGAGCGGTTCCAGGCTGCCGGTGAAGTACCAGAGGATCTGGAACAGATCGAGGAAGTACCACTCCGGGCGGGGGACGTAGTTGGTCGTGTTCGGGTCGGCCTGGGGCTCGAGCGGCGCACCGGGACCGAGGGCCAGGGCGACGAGCGCGACGGTCAGGATGGCCGCCACGATCGCGTCCTTGAGGATCGCCTCCCAGAACGGCTTGCCGGCCTGCTTCTCGGCGGTGTACTCGCGCTCGTAGGCCTCTCGGCGCGACAGGCCCGGCTCGAGTTCGACGAGCGGGCGGCGGCGCGGCGAGGCGGCGATCCCCTGGCGGATGACCGCGAACAGGTGGATACCGACGAGCACGAGCAGCGCGGCCGGAAGCACCCAGACGTGGATCCCGTAGAAGCGGGCCAGGGTCACGGCGCCCAGCTGCTCGCCCCCGCGCAGCACGGCCAGCGCGGCCCCGCCGATGAACGGAGCGGAGCCGGCGATGTTCGTGCCAACCACGGTAGCCCAGTACGCCTTCTGGTCCCACGGCAGCAGGTAGCCGGTGAAGGCGAAGCCGAGGACGACGAAGAACAGGCCGGCCCCGATCAGCCAGGTGAGCTCGCGCGGGTAGCGGTGGGCGCCCCAGATGAAGACGCGCAGGGTGTGCAGCCCGATCAGGAGCACGATCAGGCTGGCCGACCAGTGGTGGATCGCTCGCACGAGAGCCCCGAACGGCGTCTGGTCGATGAACAGCACGCTCTCGTAGGCGTGGTCCGGGCTCGGCACGTACGAGAGCGAGAGGGCGATCCCGGTGACGATCTGGACGGCGAGCAGGAAGAGCGTGGCGCTGCCGAGGGTGTGGAACCAGCCGATGTTGCCGGGCACCCGCCGATCGAGGAAGGCCCGGACGAGGGGCGAGACATCGAGCCGCTCGTCGATCCAGCGCACGATCCGGCGCATCGCTCAGGCTCCTTCCTGGAGGGCGCCGATGAACACCTCACCGTCCTGGATCCGGGTCTCGTAGCGGACCAGGGGCCGCGGCGGTGGACCGGCGATCACCTCGCCGTCGCGGTTGAACACCCCTCCGTGGCAGGGGCAGTTGAAGCTCTTCGATCCCGTGGACCAGGCAACCGGGCAGCCGAGGTGGGTGCAATGGGGGTCGAAGACCGCGACGTCCGCCTCGCCGGTGCGCACGACATGCACCCCGACCGGCGCGCTCTCCTCGACCCAGCCGTCGACCACCGGCCGCTCGACCTTGACGTACTTCGGGACACCGACCTCGAAGTCGCCCAGCTTGCCGACCGAGGTCAAGGCACTCGAGCGCAGTGTCGGCACGACCGAGCTGGAGAGGAGCCGGACGGGCACCCTCGCCTGCCAGCCCGGCGCCGAGGCGAACCCGACGACCGGGATGCCGAGGACCGCAGCGATCGCGCCCCCGATCACAGCCAGCGCCCGGACGACGAAGTTCCGGCGCGAGAGCGCCGGCTTCGCCTCGGGCCCTGCGCCGGCTGCCGCGTCCGCGCCCGGTGCCGGATCGGCTGCCGGCGGCAACGTGTCCGGCTCGAGCGGACCGGTCGACGAGCGACCGCCGGCGTGCTGATCGTCCATGCCAACCTGCCTCCCTTCGGTCCGTGACCGCGACGCCGGACCGGGTCCGGCGTCGCGGTCGGTCAGCAAACCGGACGTCAGGGCTTGAGGACGATGTCGCCCTTGGCGCCCTTGGCGTAGTGGTCACCGATCTGGTCACCGTAGGCGTAGGGGCCATCGCCATCGAACGTGTAGGTGACCGACTTCGTGGCGCCCGGGGCGATGTCCTCGGCTTCCTTCAGGCTGTCGCCGGAGTCGGCGTCGACGTCCTTCTTGAGGCCCACGATCAGCTCGACCTCGGTGGTGCTCACGTTCCTGGCGTTGAACGTGATCGTCTCGCCCTTCTTCACCTCGACCGTGACGGGCGTGATCTTCCCGTCGCCGATCTCGAGATCGACCGTGCGCGCGCCCGCAGCCGGCGCCACGGAGGCGACCGGGGCTTCGGACTCCTCGGCCTGCGGCGTGGGGGAGGCGCCGCCGCCGCAGGCGACCACGAGCAGGGCGACCGACCCGAAGAGCACCAGCTTCCTGACCATGAAGTTCCGTCTCCTTTCCTGTTGGCGGGCTCGCCCACGCCTGGCGGACGTTGCCGGCCGGCCGGCGCTCGGTGAGTCCCGGCGCGTCGCCGAACCTGTCACCGAGCCTAGCCCGCGGACCGTCGCAGCCCGGTCCGCGACGTGTCCGGTTTGTGTCAAAACCCGGGAGCTGGGGATGCGCCCGGGGGAGCCATGTGCTAGACATGGAGTCGGAGCGCCACCGGTGGACCTGATCCAGGCACCACGGCGTCGCTCAGCGGGGAGATCGTTCGGAACGTGAGCCTGAGAAACCCGCTCCCGCCACCACCATCGGCCACGCGCCTGCTCGGGGTGGTGCGCTGGGTGCTGCCGCTGGGCCTGGCGGCGGTCGCCCTGTCGTACGAGTGGAGCGAGCACGTCGCCCGCGGCCACGAGGAGATCGCGGCCGGGTTCATCGGCGAGATTCTCCTGTTCGCGCTCGGCGGCCCGATCGCCGTGGCCCTCACCCTGCGCTGGGTGACCCGCCTGGTCGCCGCGTACCAAGCTACCTCGGCCACCCTGGAGGCGACGAACCGGGGCCTCGAGGCGAGCGTCGCCGAACGGACGAGCCATCTTCGGGCCGCCACCGACCAGCTCGCGGCGGCGAACGACGAACTGGCCCGCGCCAATGCGGAGCTCCGCCAGCTCGACCGGCTGAAGTCGGAGTTCGTGTCGCTCGTCTCGCACCAGCTGCGCGCCCCGCTGACGAACATCAACGGCGCCCTCGAGATCGTGGCCCAGGACGCGAACCTCCTGCCACCGGCCAGCCAGCGCACGCTCCAGATCCTCGGTGCCGAGAGCCAGCGGCTCTCCCGGCTGATCCAGACGATCCTCGATGTCTCCCGCCTGGAGGCCGGACGACTCACGCCCCGCCTCGGGCCGGTGGCGGTCGAACCGCTCCTCAGCCGGACGTGCGCCTCCGCCCTCGAGGCCGAGCCAGGACGGCCGCTGACCCTGGTCGTGCCTCCGGCGTTGCCGCCCGCCTGGGCCGACGAGATGCTCCTCGAGGAGGTCGTGCGCAACCTGCTCGAGAACGCCGTCCACTACTCGCCGCCGGGCAGCCCGATCCGGGTCTCGGCGCGTGTGCTCGACGGCATGCTCGCGATCGAGGTCCTCGATCACGGACCCGGGGTGCCACCGGAGGAGCAGGACAAGATCTTCCGGTCGTTCCACCGGGTCGGGGACGACGAGACGACGGTCAAGGGCTACGGCCTGGGACTCTACTTCGCCGACAAGCTCGTGCGCGCACAGCAGGGCACGATCTCGGTCGACAGCCCGGTGTGGGATGACGGGAGCGCGCCCGGGGCGCGGTTCGTCTTCACCCTGCCGATCGCCGGGGAGGAGCCGGATGACGCGAGCGAGGCCGGCCCGGGCGGGCGACGCCCGGACGAGCGAGCCCCGGTCGAGCCGGCGCCGGCGGAGCACGCCGAGCACGAGCCAGGGGCAGCCTGATCCGATGTCCCGGATTCTGATCGTCGACGACGACCGGTCGCTGCTCGAGCTGTTGACCGACTATCTCGGTCGGCTCGGCCACGAGATCCGCGGCCTGCCGGACGGGCAGCAGGCGCTCGCCAGCCTCGCCGACTGGCCGCCCGAACTCGTCCTGCTCGACGTCACGATGCCCGGCCTCGACGGCTGGCAGGTCCTGGCCCGGATTCGTGCCGCATCGCCGGTGCCGGTGATCATGCTCACGGCGCGGGGAGACGAGCCCGAGGTTCTGCGCGGCTTCGCCGGCGGCGCCGACGACTATGTCACGAAGCCGTTCAGCTTCGCCCAGCTGGCCGCACGGATCAAGGCGGTCCTCGACCGGGTTGCGCTCGGTCACCGGGCGGGAGGTGACATCCTGCGCGGGGCGGACCTCGTGGTCGACGTCGACCGGCATCGAGTGCTCCGCGGCGGCGAGCCGGTGGACCTGACACCGACCGAGTTCAGGATCCTCGTCACCCTCCTGCGCCAGCCCGGCCACGTGCTCTCGGCCCGCCAGATCGTGAGTGCCGTCTGGGGCGCGGAGTACGCCGAGGAGACCGGCTACATCCGGCGCTACGTCTGGCATCTCCGGCGCAAGCTCGAGCGTGACCCGGCCAACCCGCGCTACATCCTCAACGAGCGCAGTGTCGGCTACGTCTTCCCGGTCGATCCCTGACCGGCGACCATCGGTCCGCCAGGGAGGAGCGGTTCGGGCCACGCGGCCCGCCCGGAACGGGCCGGTCGGCGGGACGCAAACCCGATCCGAGGACTACCATCCATCGCATGAGCGATGGCACTTCCGGGGCCGCTGTGGCCGCGAGCACCCCAGCATCCGATGCGCGGCCTGAGATCGACACGCGCCCCTACTCACCCGGCCTCGAGGGAGTGATCGCGGCCGAGACCGCGCTCGGCTTCGTCGACGGAGCGAACGGCCGGCTCCTCTACCGCGGTTATCCGATCGGCCAGCTCGTCGAGCACGGCACCTACTCGGCGGTCGCGGAGCTCCTCTGGACCGGCGAGTGGCGCCCCGACGCTCGTCTGACGACCGCCCCGATCCCCGCTGCGGTGATGACCGCACTCCGGGCGCTGCCGCCGACCGCGAAGCCGATGGACGCGCTCCGGACCGCGGTCTCGGTCTGGGGCGCAACGCAGATCCTCGACTGGCCGCCGACGGCCGAGCAGGCACGGGCGGTGACGAGCTTCTCGCCCTCCGCCCTGGCCGCCTTCGCCCGCCTGCGGCGTGGCCTCGAGCCGATCGAGCCCGACCCATCACTCGACCTCGTCACCGGCTTCCTGACCCAGCTCAACGGCGAGCGCCCGGACCCGGCGACGGCGCGCGCCCTCGATGCCTACTTCATCGTCGGCGCCGAGCACGGCCTGAACGCCTCGACGTTCACCGCCCGGGTGATCATCTCCACCCGCTCGGACATCGCCTCGGCTGTCTCCGGGGCGATCGGGGCGATGAAGGGGCCGCTCCACGGCGGGGCGCCCTCCGAGGTCGTCGAGCAGCTCCACCGGGTCGGCACGCCCGAGCATGCCGAGCAGTGGGTCCGCGAGGCGCTCGACCGCGGCGAGCGGCTGATGGGCTTCGGCCACCGCGTCTACCGCGCCTACGACCCGCGGGCCGCCGCCCTGCGCAAGGTCGCCGAGTCGATGGAGCACAAGCCCGACTGGCTCGACCTGGCGATCAAGGTCGAGGACGTCGCCCTCCGCGTCCTGGCCGAGCGCCACCCCGAGCGACCGCTGAAGACGAACGTCGAGTACTACGCCGCCGCGGTCCTCCAGGGCGTCGGGCTCACGCCGGACCTCTTCCCGGCCACGTTCGCCCTCGCCCGCCACGCCGGCTGGACGGCCCACGTGCTCGAACAGGTGGCCGCCAACAAGCTGATCCGGCCGGACGCGCGGTATGTCGGGCCCGCCGAGCGCGACCTGCCGGGCTGATCCCGCCGCAGTTCCGCTCCGATCGGGCCGGCACCGACCCGCCCTGTCTCAGCGGCTGGGGCGGCCGGTGAGCGCGACCGCGATTGCCCCGGCGACGAAGACGGCGCCACCGGCCACGAACGGGCCCGGCAGGCCGGCCAGCGAGACGATCCCCGCCCCCGCCGCCGGACCGACGATCCCGGCCGCGTAGAGCGGCAGGTAGACGAGGTTGAGCGTCGCCGAGCGCCGCTCGGCCGGGACCTCGGTGGCGAGCAGGCCGAAGACCATCGCGCTGACCGCGGCATACATCGCCGCGAAGGCCAGGGCGGCCAGGGCGAGCAGCGGCAGGCTGGCCACGAGCGGCATCAGGAAGAGCGCGCCGCCGGCCGCGCTGAGCGCAACCAGCAGGACCGGCCGGAAGCCGACCCGGTCACCGATCGCCCCGCCGACGGGCGAGACGAGCGCCCCGGCGAGGGCGGCCGCGCCGGTCACGACCGCGATCGAGCTGGCCAGCCCGCTGCCGGCTCCGCCCGCGGCGGCACCGCCACCGGCAACGCCTCCCGTCGCACCGCCGGCCACACCCACGACCCGCTCGACCAGGACGGGGATGTACGGCCGGGTCATCTGGGTGGCCAGGAACGCGGTGCCGAAGATGGCGAAGATCCGCCGCACGGCCGGGTCGGCAAGGACGCCCCGGATCGCGCCGAAGGCGAGCGCGACGACCGAGCCGCTCGGTTCGACCTCCGGGCGGACCTCCCGGGAGCCGAACGTGACGAGCAGGGCGGTCGCGACCGAGAGCAGGCCTGAGAAGGCGAACACCGCCGGCAGCCCGAACCTGAGCCCGTCGACGATCACGCCCCCGAGGGCCGGACCGACCGCGAACCCGACCGGCCCGCTGGCGCCGAACAGGGCGATCGCCCGGCCCAGTCGCCGGCGCGGGGTGACGTCACGGATCTCGGCCAGCATCACCCCGGTGTTGCCGAGCTGGAGCCCGATGAGCAGCATGCTCCCCGCCAGCTGCCACGGCTCGCGGCTGAGTGACACCGCCGCCAGCACGACCGCCTCGACGACGGCGCTCCGGACGATGACCGCCTTGCGGCTGTACTTGTCGGCCCACACGCCCCAGAGCGGAACGAGCGGCGCCCCGACGATGAAGATCAGCGAGCCGAAGATGCCGACGAAGCGCAGCCGGTCCGCTTCCGGCACACCCATGCCGCTCAGGTAGGCCGGCACGAAGGCGAAGATCTGGCTGACGCCGATTCCCTCGACGAGCGAGGTCAGGAAGAAGACGGCAAGCAGGAGACGCCAGTCCTGGACCGGGCGGGGTGAGTCGCCGGGGCGAGGCGAATCGCCGCTGGCGGCCGGCTCGGGTGTCGTGGATGGCTCGGATGTCATGCCCCGGGAAGGCTACCCGAAACGGTCGGCCAGGGAGAGAACGGCCGACCGACGACGCGCGACGCGGGGCGGCCGGCGGGCACCTGCCCAGCCGGCAGGCCGGGCTGCGTCGGGGCATGATGGCGGAGATGAACGCCTCCGCCGAGCCGGGCGCGTCGGCCGGGCCACCTCCGACGATCCGGATCCGGGAGGACTCGCTCGTCGTCCTCGTCGGCCCGAACGGCGCCGGCAAGACGACGTTCGCCCGGGCCCGGTTCCGGCCGACGGAGGTGCTCTCGTCCGACGCTTTTCGGGCGATGCTCGCCGATGACGAGGCCGACCAGCGCGTGAACCGGGCCGCCTTCGAGCTCCTCCACCTCGCGACGGCCGGACGCCTGGCCGGTCGGCGCCTGACGGTGATCGATGCCACGAACGTGACCCATGCCGCCCGGCGCACCCTGCTCGACCTCGCCCGCGCGGCCCGGCGGCCGGCAGGAGGACGCTAGCGATGCGGGAGCGTGCGGTGTTGCTCGGAAGCCACGACCTGCCCGTCAACAGCGCGCTGCGCCAGCTCAGGCGCCTCACGATGATCGCGCCCGCGCTGTTCGTCGCCGGCGTGGAAATCGTCGTCCACCTCCTCATCCGCCACCGCATGTCGACGTGGATGGGCGTCACCGTGACGGTCCTCATCGTCTTTGTCAGCTCCCTGCTCTTCGCCGTCGTGATCTTCAAACTCCTCAAGCGGAATCCGATTCGCGCACTTCA
>CAYMBB010000095.1:0-8370 GCA_964388515.1 uncultured Anaerolineaceae bacterium | reverse complement strand
TGGTTCAAAGCGAAAGGTCGGTCCGCCGCTCCGCCTATACCCCCCTCGGGGCGTACCTCGACCCGCCGCTCACCCCGATCCGGATCCCCGCCTTCGAGCTCGGCCTTGCCGCCGGCCAGGCCCTCGTCGACCGGGTGGCCCAGCGGCCCGTCGCCGATCGGACCCTGCTGCCGATCGAGCTTGTCGTTCGGGCGTCGACCGCCCCGCCCGGACCCCGCGGCGGGGGACGACGTCCGTGACGCTCGCCGGTTCCAGCGGCGGCTGACAGGAGGAGGGGTCGCCAGGAAGCGACCCGGAAAGGAGACGCTCATGGAGCTCACAGCGCCTGGACGGCATCGACTGATCGCCATCGCCGGCAGCGTGGCCCTCGTGGTCGCGGCCTGCGGCAGCGCCGCGAGTCCGTCACCGAGTGCCAGCGTCGCGCCCGCATCGCCGGCGGAGTCGGCGCCGGCATCTCCGGCAGCCACGCCCGGACAGATCGGCGGTTCGGTCAGCGTGATCGGGACCTGGACTGGCTCCGAGCAGGAGTCGTTCATGGCCATGGTCAAGCCGTTCGAGGACAAGACCGGGATCAAGGTCGAGTACACCGGAACCCGTGACCTGAACGCGGTCCTCACGACCGGCGTCCAGTCGGGCATCCTGCCCGACCTGGCCGGCCTCCCCGGACCCGGCCAGATGGCCGAGTTCGCCAAGGCCGGTGCACTGATCGACCTTGCGACCGTACTCGACGTGAACACGTACAAGGCGGAGACATCGCCGGCCTTCGTCGACCTCGGCACGGTCGACGGCAAGCTCGTCGGCGTCTTCATCAAGAGCGCCGTCAAGGGCCTGATCTGGTACAACCCGAAGGTCTACACGGCGGGCCCGGCCTCGAGCTGGGACGACCTGCAGGCGAAGGGCAAGGCCGCAGCTGCGGCCATCGGCGGCAACGCCAAGCCGTGGTGCGTCGGCCTCGAGTCCGGCGCGGCATCGGGCTGGCCGGGCACCGACTGGATCGAGGACATCGTCCTGCGCCAGTCCGGTCCGGAGGTCTACGACAAGTGGGTCGCCGGCCAGCAGGCCTGGACCTCGCCCGAGATCAAGAGCGCCTTCCAGACCTTCGGCCAGGTCGTCGGTGCCGACGCCGTCTACGGCGGCCCGAACAAGGTCCTGACGACGAACTTTGGTGACGCCGGCAACCCGCTCTTTACGAACCCCCCGGGCTGCGTCTTCCACCACCAGGCAAGCTTCATCACCGACTTCTTCAAAAAGCAGGGTGGCGCGAAGGACGGCGACTTCGACTTCTTCCCGTTCCCGGACATCAACCCGGCATACGCCGGGGCAGCCACCGGTGCGGGCGACCTGTTCGGCATGTTCCACGACACGCCCCAGGCCAGGGCGCTGATGCAGTACCTCGTCACCGCCGAGGCCCAGTCGATCTGGGTGTCGCGCGGGGGCGCCCTGTCGGGCAACAAGAACGTCACCGCCTACCCGGACGAAGTCAGCAAGCGATCGGCGGAGATCCTGACCAACGCCAAGATCTTCCGGTTCGACGCCTCGGACCTCATGCCCAAGGCGATGAATGACGCCTTCTGGAAGGCGATGCTCGACTTCACCCAGGACCAGTCGAAGCTCGACGCGATCCTGGCCAGCCTCGACGCGGTCCAGAAGGACGCCTACGCTCAGTAGCGCCCGTTCACTGACTCCCGGGAGGGCCGGCCGGCTCTCCCGGGAGCGGCCACCGATGGCTGGCGGAGGGACGATTCATGGCTGATCCGCGGCTCCTGGCGGCCGTCGCCGTTGTCGTTGGCCTTCCGCTCGTGCTCGTCGGCTACATCCTGGCCACGGAGCTCGTGGTGCAGGTCGCGCCCGAGCGACAACGGGCACGGCTCCGGCCATGGCTGTGGATCCTGCCGGCCCTCGCGTTCCTGTTCGTCTTCCTCATCTACCCGATGGCCAACACGGTCCTGCTCAGCTTCCAGGACAAGGCGGGCAGGGTGTTCGTGGGGCTGGCCAACTACCAGTACTTCTTCTCCAGCCCGACCACCCTGGGCGCGCTCCGGAACAACGCCCTGTGGCTCGTCTTCTTCACCAGCCTCACCGTGGGCGGCGGCCTGGCGATCGCGGTCCTCGTCGACCGCGTGCGCTATGAGTCGCTGGTCAAGACCGTCATCTTCATCCCGCTCGCGATCAGCTTCGTGGCGGCCGGGATCATCTGGAAGTTCATGTACGACTTCCAACCTCCCGGGATGCCGCAGACCGGCACCCTCAACGGCATCGTCACCGCACTCGGCGGCCAGCCCCAGCCCTGGCTGATCCTCGCCCCCGGCAACAATCTGGCGCTGATCGTGGTGGGCGCCTGGATGTGGACGGGGTTCTGCATGGTCATCCTGTCCGCCTCGCTCAAGGGCATCAACGGCGAGCTGCTCGAAGCGGCTCGCGTCGACGGGGCGAACGAGTGGCAGGTCCTCACCCGGATCATCCTGCCGCTCCTCCTGCCGACGATCGCAGTCGTGACCACGACGATGATCATCACCGCACTCAAGGCCTTCGACATCGTGTACGTCATGACCAACGGCAACTTCGACACCGAGGTCATCGCCAACCGGATGTACAAGGAGCTGTTCAGCGTCGGTCACTTCGGCCGGGCGAGCGCGGTGGCGGTCGTGCTCATGCTCGCGATCGCGCCAGTGATGATCGCGAACATCCGTCGCTTCCGCCAGCAGGAGACGATCCGGTGACCGCAGGCGCCGCACCTCGGATGGTGCCAACCGCCGGGCAGCCGCGCCGCCTGCGTCCGGGCCGGATCGGCCTGCACGGCGCCCTGCTCGCGATCATGGTCGCCTGGCTCGTGCCGACCGCCGGGCTGCTCGTGAACTCGTTCCGCCCCGCCGAGGCGGTCGCCAGCTCCGGCTGGTGGACGGCGATCCTGCCGCCGTACCAGTTCACGCTCGGCAACTACGAACACGTCCTCGCCGCGGCCGGGCTCGGCCAGGCCTTCGTGAACAGCCTGCTGATCACGATCCCGTCGACTGTCATCCCGATCTCGATCGCCGCCTTCGCCGCCTACGCGTTCGCGTGGATGGACTTCCCGGGCCGCAACGTCCTGTTCGTGGTCATCGTCGGCCTCCTCGTCATCCCGCTCCAGATGACGCTCGTACCGGTGCTGCGCCTCTTCAGGGATGCCGGGATCGCTGGCTCGTTCCTGGCCGTCTGGCTCGCCCACACGGGGTACGGGCTGCCCTTCGCGATCTACCTGCTGCGTAACTACATCGGCGGCCTGCCCCGTGACGTGTTCGAGTCGGCGGCGATTGACGGGGCCAGCCCGGCGACCGCGTTCTTCCGGCTCGCGGTGCCGATGAGCGTGCCGGCGATCGCGTCGCTGGCGATCTTCCAGTTCCTGTGGGTCTGGAACGACCTGCTCGTGGCCCTCATCTACATCGGCCCGCGGCCGGCGAACCAGCCGCTCACCCAGGTCGTGGCGAACCTGGCCAACTCGCTCGGCGGCGACTGGCAGTTCCTGACCGCGGCGGCGTTCATCACGATGGCCCTGCCGCTGGCGGTCTTCCTGGGGCTGCAGCGCTACTTCGTGCGCGGGATCACCGGCGGCGCCGTCAAGGGCTGACGGCTCGCCCCGGCGGCGGGTCCGGTCAGACCCGGCCGAGGCGGATCCGCAGCCGCGCCACCTGGTCGGTCAGCTCGGCCTCCCGGGCCCGGGCACCCTCGACGATGTGGGCCGGGGCCCGGGCGGTGAACCGCTCGTCGGCGAGGCGGGCGCGGGCGGCGGCAAGGAGCCGTTCGGCCTCGGCGAGCTCCTTCTCCAGGCGAGCCCGCTCGAGGTCCGCCCTCGCCTCGACCGCGGCCGGCGGCGCGACGAGGGCCTCGAGTTCGCCCGCGATCACCGACAGCGCGCCGGTCCGGGCGCCACCGAGGAGCGTCGCGCGCGTCGCGTGGCGGGTGATCGGCCGGGCCCGGGCCAGGCGCTCGAGCGCCGGCGCCAGGGCCTCGAACGTCGGGCCGAGCGCGTCGGGCACGTAGACCTCGACCGGCAGCCACGTTGCCGCCTCGATCCGCGCCTCGGAGCGGGCGTTGCGGATGGCGTGGACGAGCTCGATCAGCGCCCCGAGCTCCTCCTCCGCGGTCGCGTCACGCCCGCTGGCAACCGGCCAGCGGGCGACGATCAGCAGTTCCGGGTCGGCCGGATCATGCGGCAACGCCCCCCAGATCGACTCGGTCACGAATGGCATCACCGGGTGGAGCAGGCGCAGGTACGTGTCGAGAACCTCGACCAGCGTCCACCACGTCGCCTCGCGCTCACCCGGCCTGAGGGCCTCATCGGAGAGGCGGACCTTGGCGAACTCGAGATACCAGTCGCAGTACTCGCTCCAGATCGCCTCGTACAGGGCCCGGGTCAGCTCACCGAACTGGTAATCCGCGATCGCCCGGTCGGCGGCCGCGATCGTCGCCGCGACGCGCGAGCGGATCCAGCGCTCGGCCGGGCCGAGATCGGCCGGATCGGGCGTCTGGCGGCCGGCGCCCGGTGCGATCGTGGCCGGACGGGCCCCGAGCACGAAGCGGGCCGCGTTCCAGAGCTTGTTGGCGAAGTTGCGGCCGTTCTCGAGCTTCTCGCGCCCGAGCCGCATGTCGTTGCCGGGCGCGGTGCCATGGATCAGGGCGAACCGGAGCGCGTCGGCGCCGAACTCCTCGATCGATTCGAGCGGGTCGACGACGTTGCCCTTCGTCTTCGACATCTTCTGGCCGTATGGATCGCGCACGATCCCGCTCAGGTAGACGGTGTGGAACGGCGGCCGGCCGAGGAAGTGGATGCCGAGCATCATCATCCGGGCGACCCAGAAGAAGATGATGTCGTAGGCGGTCTCCATGACCGAACCTGGGTAGAAGCGGCGCAGGTCCTCGGTCTCCTCGGGCCAGCCGAGGGTCGAGAACGGCCACAGCCCCGAGCTGTACCAGGTGTCGAAGATATCGGGGTCCTGCTGCAGCTCGGCGGCTGGACGCCCGCACACCTCGCAGGCGGTCGGGCCGTCCTGCTCGGCCGAGACGGTGATGTGGCCCTCCGGGCAGTACCAGGCCGGGATCCGGTGGCCCCACCAGAGCTGGCGGCTGACGTTCCAGTCGCGGATCTCGGTCAGCCAGTGCTCCCAGACCTTGACGAACCGCTCGGGCAGGATCCGCGTCCGGCCTGAGCGCGTGGCAGCGAGGGCACCCTGGGCGAGCGGCGCGGTGCGGACGAACCACTGCGTCTTCAGGCGTGGCTCGATGACGTCGTTCGAACGCTGACAGCGCCCGATCAGCATCTCGTGCGGAGTCGCGGCGGCGAGGTCGCCGGCCAGCTCGAGCCGGCCGAGGATCTCCCGGCGGGCGTCGGCCCGGTCGAGCCCGGCGAACGGGCCGCCGAGGGCGTTGATCCGCCCGTCGTCCTCGAGCACGTCGATCGCCGCCAACCCGTGCCGTCGTCCGGTGGCGTAGTCGTCCTGGTCGTGGGCCGGCGTGATCTTGACCGCCCCGGTGCCAAAAGCGCGATCGACCACCGGATCGGCGATGATCGGCACCGCCCGCTCCACGAACGGGACGAGCGCCGTCCGGCCGACGAGGTCGCGGTAGCGCGGGTCGTCGGGGTGGACCGCGACCGCCGTGTCGCCCAGGATCGTCTCGGGCCGGGTCGTGGCGACCGTGATCGTCGCCTCGGGATCCGGGCGGCCGTGCGTGTCGAGCAGGTGGTAGCGGATCGACCACAGGGTGCCGGTCTCCGGAGTCGGGATCACCTCGAGGTCGGAGACACTCGTCCGGCAGCCCGGGCACCAGTTGACGAGCGCCTCGGTCCGATAGGCGAGGCCCTCCCGGTAGAGCCGGGCGAACGACTCGCGGACGGCCCGCGCCGAGACTTCGTCCATCGTGAACCGCAGCCGGCTCCAGTCGAGCGAGGCGCCGACCCGCCGCTGCTGGGTCAGGATCGTCGTCTTCGTCTCCTCCACGAAGCGCCACATCCGGGCCAGGTACCGCTCACGCCCGAGGCTCTGGCGCGTCTCCCCTTCGGCGGCCAGGATCCGGTCGAGCACGAACTGGGCCGCGATCGAGGCGTGATCGAGGCCCGGCAGCCACAACGTCGGGCGACCGAGCATCCGGGCGTGGCGGACCATCAGGTCCTCGACCGAGGAGCGCTGGGCGTGGCCGAGATGGAGCGAGCCGGTGACGTTCGGCGGGGGCTGGATGATCACGAACGGCTCGAGACGTTCATCCGCCCGTGAACCGGCGCCGTCGGGCGCGAACACGTCGGCGGCGAGCCAGCGGTCGTAGATCGGACCCTCGACCTCCGACGGCCGGTATGTCCTGCTCAGCCCGCCCGGCTCGCTCGCCGGCCCGGTCGTGTGCGCCATCGTCCCCTCCGTGAAACGGAACGCCCCGCTCGCCCAGCGGACGAACGGGGTCGTGGTACCACCAGCTGGTTCGGTGCCCGGCCGGGCCGCTGCTCACGGTCCAGTCCCGCGGCACGCCGCGCGGGCACCCTCATGGCGCGCTATCGGGCGCCTCCCGTCCCGGCTCGCGAGCGACGTTCACGTCCTCGTGCCGCGCGGCTCGCACCACTGCCGCGCTCTCTGGATCGCCGACTGGACGCTACTCCTCCCGGTCCTCGCCGTGAGGCGGCGAGGATAGCACGGTCACGGGCAGCCGCGGAGCTATCGGCCGGCCTGCGGCGCGGCCCGCGGCGAGGCGAAGAGCGCCGCGGCCGCCTGCTCGAGCGCCGCGATGCCCCGGATGTCGGCGTCGTACAGCGGCAGGACGGCGCGGACCTGGCCATCGAAACGGTTCCTGATCTCGGCCAGGTACTCCTCCTGCATCGCGATCCGGTTGCGGACGAACTCGGGCAGCTCCTCGTCCTTGTCCGGCGAGATGACGCCGTTGACGATCACACCACCGACCGGGATCCCGAAGTCGGTGAACCAGTCGATGAACCGGCGGATCACCGCGATCGGCAGCGCCTCGGGCAACGTGGCAAAGAAGAAGGCAGTCTTGGCGGGGTCGGTGAGCAGCTCACGCGCATGGTGGATCCGCTCGCGGAAGTCGATCAGGTACGTCATCAGCGGGTCCTGCTCCTTCTTCTTCGTGAAGGAGAGAGCCTCGCGGAGCGACTGCGCCTCCTCGCGCGACTTGAGCATCTTCTGGACCCACAGGCCGTACACCTTGGACATGCCGAGGAGACGGCGGGCGTTGGCGGTGGGAGCCGTGTCGAACACGTAGACGTCGTACTCGTCCTTGAACATGAGATCGACCATGTTCTCGAACATGGCCGATTCCTCGAACGCCGGGTTCATCGTGGCGGCTTCGACGAACTCCTCGGCCTTGGTCGAGATCTCGGCGAACTTGAGGAACCACTGGATCTTCTCGCGGATCTCGTGCTTCGAGCGCTCGATCGCGTCCTTCGTGTCGATCTCGTAGGCCCACAGGTTCTCGACGCCCGCGACCGGAACATGGCGACCGAAGACGTCCTGACCGAGGAGACCCGAGAGGCTGTGCACCGGGTTCGTCGAGGCGAGCAGGACCCGCCGTCCCTGGCGCGCCAGACGGACGGCCGTCATCCCGGCCATGACCGTCTTGCCCACGCCGCCCTTGCCACCGAAGAAGACGTAGCGCAGGCCGGGGTGGCTGGCGAAGAAATCGGAGATCGAGGTCTCGACGAGCGCATCCCGGGCCCCGGCAGCCGTACTCATCGCGCACCTCCCGCCTTGAGCGTGACCCCCGCGTACATGATTCCCGCCAGTCGCTCGATCATCGGTAGACCGGTCACGTCGCGCTCGAGCTCCGGTACGTAGGCCAGAACCTCGTCGCCCAGCGTCCGGCGGATCTCCTCGAGCTGTTCGCCCTGCAGCTCCATCCGGTGGCGCAGGTAGGCCGGTACGTTCGCCTCCCGGGCCAGCTCGGACGGCAGCACCCGGTTGACGACGTAGCCCCCGATCGGCACGTCGAACTTGGCGAACAGCTCGGCCGCCTTGCGCGTGTCGAGCAGGATCATCGGCTCGGGCACGACCACGAAGAAGAAGGCGGTCCGCTCGCGGTCGGTGAGAATGCGCGAGGCGCTGTTGATCCGCCCCCGGATGTACTGGAGCTCGGACAGGATCTGGTCCTCGTCGACCTCCTTCTGACGCCGCATCCGGGCCGCGACCTCTTCGTACTCCCGCATCTCCTCGCGCAGCCGGGTGATCTTGCCGATCCACTCGTCGTAGACCTTGGCCATCGAGAGGTAGTAGAGCGCGTGGCCGAGCGGGACGAGGTCGTAGATGTAGTAGTCGTAGTCGCCCTGGACCACGATGTCGACGACGGAGTCGAAGATCGCGCTCTCCTCCATCGCCGGCTCGGCCGAGGCCGCCTGGATGT
>CAYMBB010000094.1:5431-8376 GCA_964388515.1 uncultured Anaerolineaceae bacterium | reverse complement strand
TGTCCGGCGCCCCGGGGGGGCGGAGCCGCGCGGCCTCCTCGGGGTGGTCCAGCCCGACGCGGCCGTCGGCGGCCAGATCGGCGCTCGTGCGCGCCACCCTGGGCAGACGGGTCGGGCCGCGTGCGGAGAGCGCAGCCCGCTCGGCCAGATCGACCAGTGCCCGCTCGGTCGCCGGCGAGAGGCCACAGGCGCCACGCAGGCGGCGCTCATCGACCCGCGCGTTCAGCGTCCCGAAACGCTCGAGCTGGCGGGTCCGGGCGGCCGCGACCCGGCGCGCGACTCGTGCCGAGCTCTCCGGGGGACTGCCGCTCACGAGCGCTGCCAGGCGGACGCGCGGCAGCGTCAGCCACAGGTCGATCCGGTCACGCAGCGGGCCCGAGATCCGGTTCGCGTAGCGCTCCGGGACGCCGGACGGACAGCAGCATGCCCCTGGCTCCGTCCCCGCCTGACCGCACGGGCAGGGGTTCATCGCCGCCACGAGCTGGAAGCGGGCCGGGAAGATCGTCGTGCGGCCGACGCGCGAGATCGCCACCTGGCCCTCCTCGAGCGGCTCCCGGAGCGCCTCGAGCACGTCGCGCGAGAACTCCGGAAGCTCGTCCAGGAAGAGGACGCCGTCGTGGGCCCGGGTGACCTCGCCCGGCGAGAGGCGCGGCCCGCCCCCGACCATCGCGGCATACGAGATCGTATGGTGCGGAGCCCGGAACGGGCGCTGCCTGACGAGCTCGGTGACCGGCTCGCCGGCCACCGACCGGACGACCGTGGCCTTCAGGGCCTCGGCGTCGTCGAGCGGCGGGAGGAGCGTCGGGATCGTCCGCGCCAGCAACGTCTTGCCCGAGCCGGGCGGCCCGACGAGGAGCAGGCCGTGGCCACCGGCGAGGGCGATCTCGAGCGCACGGCGGGCCTCGAGCTGGCCACGAACCTCGGCCAGGTCCGGCCAGCCGGGCTCGGGCTGGGCGAACGCCGCCCGGACCGGCACCTCGCCGCCCGGACCGGGCCCCTGCCCGGCCGGGGCGACCAGCTCGATCCGGGCCGGCTGGCTCGTGGCGCGACCCCCGCCCCGCCGACCGCGCAGCAGGTCCGTCGCGTCACGCAGGGTCGCCGCGCCGGCGATCTCGAGCTGTCCGGCCAGGCGCGCCTCCGCCTCGCCTTCGGCCGGCACGACGACGCGCCGCACGCCACGTCGGGCGAGGGCCGCGACCATCGGCAGCAGGCCCGGCACGGTCCGCAGCTCACCGCCCAGCGACAGCTCGCCGATCAGCGCCCAGCGACCCGTGGCGCGCAGCTGCTCCGAGCCGAGAAGGATCGCGACCGCGATCCCGAGGTCGAGGGCCGCACCGCCCTTGCGCAGGTCGGCCGGGGCAAGGTTGACCGTGATCCGCCGGGGCGGGAAGGCAAAGCCGCTGTTGCGGATCGCGCCCCGGACGCGCTCGCGGGATTCCTGTAGGGCGGTATCGGCGAGGCCGACGATCGAGAACCCGGGCAGACCGGGCGCGACGTCCACCTCCACCCGGATCACCCGGCCATCGAGCCCATGAAGCGTCGCCGAGAGGACGGTGGCCAGCATGGCCCCACCCTAGCCGGGACCGCTCACCTCGAACGTATCGGGGCCCAGGCCCCGGCGTATCGGCCCGTTATCGGCCGGCGACCCTGGCTCAACGACCTCCGGAGGCCGCCGCCCGTGCTCCCGCCGGGCCGGCCGCCGCCTTGTCGATCGCGCGCGCAAACTCGAGCAGCGAACGCCCGAGCACCGAATCCGCCTTCGTGAACATGAACGGGGCGCCCGCGTTCAGGGCACTGATCGCGCCCCGGTACTCGTTCACGACCTGGTAGTCGATCGTCCGCCGGAGCGCGCCCTCGGCGTTCTTGACGCTGATCCCGGTGAACGCGTTCGAGCGGTTGAGAACGAGCCGGACCTTCTCCTCGGGGTAGCCCAGGTGGCCGATCGTCTCGAGCACGAGGCGCACGTTCTTCAGGCACGAGAGGTCGGCGGTCATGACCACGAAGATCGTGTCGGCCGTGTCGAGGACGCGCAGGTTCACCTCGTCGAGCCGCTTGTCGATATCGACCACGATGTCGTCGTAGGACGCCCGGAGCTGGTCGAGGATCGCCGAGATGTGCTCCTGGGTGACGAGCTCGGCGGTCTCTGGTGAAGGGGGCGCGAGCAGGAGGTCGACCCCCGAGTCGTGCTTGACGAGGACCTGGCGGATCAGCTCGGCGTCGATCATCGGGGCGCTGACGACGTCGACGATGCTCTTGCGGTCGAGCCCGAGGTCGAGGAAGACGCGGTGGTCACCGAACTGGAGGTTGCCGTCGACGAGGACCACCTTGCGACCGAGCTCACGGTGGAGCGCGATCGCGGCGTTGATCGCGATCGTCGTCGTGCCCACTCCGCCCTTCGCCCCGTAGAAGGCATGGACCCGCCCGAGCGGCGGCCGCCCGACGAGCAGCTCGCGCGGCGCGAACCGCGTGAGCAGGCTCCTGATCCGGGCCAGGAGCTCGGCCGGGTGGAACGGCTTGATCAGGAAGTCATCGGCTCCCGCCCGAAGAGCGCGAACCTTCTGCTCGACCTCCCGCTCGGCGGTCAGGATGATGATCGGCACGTGACGGGCCTCGCCCTCCTCGGCCCGGATCTTCGCCGCCACCTGGAAGCCGTCGAGCTTGGGCAGCGACACGTCGAGCAGGACGAGGGCCGGCTCCTCGGTCCCCCAGAGCCGGAGGCCGTCAGGGCCGTCGGAGGCGACGACGACCTCGTAGCCCTCCTGCCTGAGCGTGTAGGTCAGCAGGCGCTGAACGTTCGCATCGTCGTCGACGACGAGGATCTTGGCCGACATCGGATCCTTCCCATCCTCCTGTCCGGGCGTCGTCGCGGCAACCGCACCGCACCACCCGCGACCGCTCGCCAGGGCACGTGACGCTGGCGGCGATTATAGGCACGCCGGGCGCAC
>CAYMBB010000094.1:0-5331 GCA_964388515.1 uncultured Anaerolineaceae bacterium | reverse complement strand
GCAGGAAGCGCCGGATCACCCGTCCACCCGGCTCGCTCCGGAGCCGGCCGGGGGCTGATCGGCCTGCATCCCGCGGTCGACGAACGCGGTCAGCGGCTCGAGCAGCCGGGTGAACTCGACCGGGATCACATACTTCGTCGACGGACTGGCGCCCAGCGCCTTGAGCGCCTCGAGGTACTGGAGGGCCATCGTCTTCTGGTCGACGCCCGACGCCGCACGGTAGATCCGCTCGAGGGCCTGGCTGAAGCCCTCGGCGCGCAGGATCGCCGCCTGGCGCTCGCCCTCGGCCTTGAGGATCTCCGACTGCTTCTGGCCCTCGGCGACGTTGATCGCCGCCTGGCGGGTCCCCTCCGATTCGGTGATCACGGCCCGCCGCGTGCGCTCCGAGCTCAGCTGTCGGTTCATCGCGTCCTGGACGTCGCGGGGCGGGATGATCTCGCGGATCTCGACCGTCGTCACCTTGCCGCCCCAGCGCTCGGTGACCTCGTCGAGCTTGACCCGCAGGACCTCGTTGATCTGCTCGCGCTTGGAGAGGACCTCGTCGAGGAGGATGTCGCCGATCACCGCCCGGAGGGTCGTGGTCGCGATCCCCTGCAGAGCGCCCGGGAAGTTGACGACGTTCACGACGCTCCGGAGCGGGTCGTTGATCTTCCAGTAGATCAGGAAGTCGACGTTGATCGGGGCGTTGTCCTTGGTGATCGTCGTCTGGCTGGGGATCTCGATGAACTGCTCGCGCAGGTCCACCTTCACCGGCCGGTCGATGATCGGCACCAGGAAGCGCAGGCCGGGCTGGCGCACGAGCTGCTCGTTCGTGCGGCCCAGCCGGAAGACGACCATCTTCTCGTACTGGTTGACGATCCGGACCGAGAGGTAGACGACGATCAGCAGGAAGACGAGGATGACGGCAAGGGTGGCAACCCCGGCGGCGAGTTCCACGATGACGGGCTCCTTTCGTTACGAGCCTGGGCCGGCAGTCGACGAATCGGGCGATCCGCCTGGCTGTCCGGCCGGTTCCACGACGACGACGAGACCCTCGCGGGCGACGATCCGGACCGGCGTCCCCCGCTCCAGCGACCGGCCATCGACGCTCCGGGCCGTCCACTCCTCCCCGGCCGCGTAGACGGAGCCGACCGGGGCGAGCGGATGACGGACTTCGCCGAACGTGCCCGGACCGGGCACGTTCGAGCCCACGAGCGCGGGCGAGGTGGCGAGGCGGCGACTGCGGAGGGCGGCGATCGCGATCAGGCCCATGACCAGCCCGGTTACCGCGGTCATCCCGACCACCAGCGGCAGCGCCACCGCGACGTTCGGGGCGGTCGGATCACCCGGCGTCGTGTACAGCGCCGAGGCGCCGAGGGCGAAGGCGACGAGCCCCCCGACGGTGAGCAGCCCGTGGCTGGTCACGGTCGCCTCGAGGACGAAGAGCACGATCCCGAGCCCGATCAGGAGGAGGCCGGCGACGTTGAGCGGCAGGCTGCCGAAGCCGACGAAGGCGAGGATGATCGCCAGCGCGCCGAGGATGCCGGTCACGAAGTTCGGGTTCTGGAGCTCGAACAGGAGCCCGTAGAAGCCGATCGTGAACAGGATGAAGGCCACGTTCGGATCGGACAGCAGGTGGAGGAAGCCCTGGAACGGGTTCATCGGCAGGTTGCGCACCTCGGCCCCGGCCAGGGCGATCACCGTGGCCTGGCCTCGGACCGAGACCGTCCGACCGCTGGCCGCCCTGAGCACGTCGTCGATCGTGTTCGCGATCCCGTCCACGGCTCCGGCCGCCACCGCTTCCGCCGCGGGTGATGATCTCGCCTCGGTCACCGTCGCCACGGCCCATTCGACGTTCCGGCCGCGGGCCTGGGCGATCGCGGTGATGTTCGCCACGGCGTCGTTGCGCACCTTCTGGCCGAGCGAGCCGGGGATATCCTCGCCGCTGCTGCTGATCGGCGTCGCGGCGCCGATGTTCGTCCCCTCGGCCATCAGTGCGACATGGGCCGAGAGGGTGATGAACGTCCCGGCGCTCGCTGCCCGGCTGCCCGACGGGGCCACCCAGACGATCGCCGGCAGGGGCGCCTCGAGGAGCGAGGAGGTGATCCGGCTCGTCGCGTCGAGCGCGCCGCCGGGCGTGTTCAGCTCGATCACGACGGCGGCCGCGCCGTCCTGCTCGGCCTTGGCCAGACCGCCGGCGACGTATCCGGCCATGACGTTGTCGACGATCCCGGAGGTGGGCATCAGGTAGACGAACGGCGACCCGGTCGCACCGGCCGCGCTGACCGACGCGGTCGCACCGGCGGCGCTGATCGCCCCGGCCGCGATCCCGAGGACCCCGACCCCGAACGCGACCCGGGCCAGCCCGGGCAGGAGACGGTCGATCCGGCGCGTGGCGCACCTCCTCGACCGATTATCGCACCGCCCGTCCGGGCCCCTCGAGGAAGTCGAAGACGAGCGCGCTCCAGGTCTCGAGCCGGTCGCGCAGCGCGGCCACCTCGTCTGGAGTGGCGAATCCGCCGCTCAGTTTCTCGGTCTCGCGAACGGCGGCCGGCCGGCCGCCGGCCTCGGCCACGAACACGACGCCGAGGTGCACCCGGCCGACCTCCGTCTCGTCGTCGTTGAGCAGGCCGACGAGCCGGAACTCGGGCACGAACGAGGCCGCAAGCTCCTCACGCCACTCCCGGAGCAGGCCGCCCCGGACGTCGCCGTCGCCGGGGTTGAGATGCCCGCCGACACCGATCGAGTAGAGGTCGTGGAGACGCTCGTCGCCACCCGCCCGGGTCCGGCGCATCAGGAAATAGCGTCCGGCATCGCGCAGGACGAGGTATGGGATCACCTGCTTGTGGGTCGGGTCGCGCTCCACCGCCGCCCGAGGTTCGAACCGGCCCTCGGTCGCAATCGTCGCCAGCGTCGCCTCGAGAGCGTCGGGCGAGACGCCTCGCCAGCCGCGGCCGCGGATCACGCGCTCCCGAGGCACGACCAGGACGAGCTCGTCAGCGCTCACCGGGACCGCCCTCCGCCGCGCCGCGTCCCGCTGACCCGTCGCCTTCCGGTGGCACGCCCCCCAACCGCTCGCGGACCGCGGCAAAGGCAGCCAGGAGGGCGATCGGGTCCGGGCCACCAGGCGCTTCCAGGGCGAGCCGCCAGCGCTCGAGGACGTCGACCACGACCCGCAGCCGGGCCGCCAGTTCGGCTGCGTTCGTGGCCGCGATCCCGGCCGCCATGGCCGGGTCGCCGCGGGCGATCCGGGTCATGTCGCGCCAGGCGCCGGCAGCGAGGTTGCGGGCGAGCGGCCAGGCTGGGTCCGGGCGCTGATCGATGCCTCCGGCGACGGCCTCGACCAGCGCCGCGGCCAGGACCAGGGGCAGGTGACTGACGGCGGCGGTCGCCGCGTCGTGCTCGGCGGCGGTGAGCCGGAGCGGTCGGGCGCCGCAGGCGCGGGCAAGGAGCGCGACCCGTCCGAGGTCGGCCTCGCCGGCCGCTCGACCCGGGACGATCACCCACGGCCGGTCCACGAACAGCTCGGCAGTGGCCGCGCCGAAGCCGCTCGTCTCGCGACCGGCCATCGGGTGACCACCGACGAAAGACAGCCCGAGCGCGTCCGCCCGCGCCATGATCGCGCCCTTCGTGCTCGCCACGTCCGTGATCGTCGTCCCGGGGGCCAGCGCGTCGCACCACGGTCCGGCGAGTTGATCGAGCAGGGCGAGGCAGTCGAGCGGCGGGGCGGCGAGGACGACGAGCTCGGCCCCGGCGAGCGCAGCCGCGGGCTCGCGTGGTGCGGCGTCGACGACTCCGGCGGCCAGGGCCGCCCGCGGGCCGGCACCGGACGGGCTCCAGGCGGCGATCGAGAACCCGCCCCTCGACCGGCGCACGGCACGGGCAATCGAGCCCCCGATCAGGCCGAACCCGAGCAGGGCGATCCGCATCCCGAAACCGAGTTGCGACGGAGCGTCCGTGGCCGTCAGTCGATCCAGCCGGGCGCGCGGCGTCCGCGTCCCCCGTCGGGTCGCTCCGGTCCGGCGGGACCCTGGCGTCGGCGCCCCCGGCGGCGCTCGGCCACGCGTCGCTCGCCGGTTCCTGCGGGCGGCCCCGGATCGTTGGCCGGGTTCTGGCGGCGGATCTGCTCCCGCCGCTCGGACTCCCGCCGCTCCGGGTTCATGTACGCGCCGCAGCGCGGACAGCGTCGCTCCTCGGCGAAGAGCGACTCGACCGGCGAGACGGTGTAGACCTGCCGGCCACACGACCAGCAGACGAGGCGGGGCATGGCGTCATCCTAGCGCCGGAACCGAACGGCCGCGACCGGCCACGCGCAACCGGCACGTCGCCAGGCATGGGCGGCGGCCGTCCTCGCCAGCTATCGGCCTCGGCGCTCTCGCCAGGCGAGCCGGGTCAGACCTTCGGCAGCGCGGCGAGTGCCTCCCGGACCTTCTCGGCCGGGTACTCGTAATCCTCGAGCGCACCGCTCAGGTAGCGATCGTACGACGCCAGGTCGAAGTGACCGTGGCCGGACAGGTTGAACAGGATCACCTTCGACTCGCCGGCCTCGCGGGCCGCAAGCGCCTCGTCCATCGCCGCCCTGATCGCGTGGGTCGACTCCGGTGCGGGCAGGATCCCCTCGGCCCGGGCGAACTGGACGCCGGCCGCGAAGCTCGCCCGCTGGTGGACACTCCGTGCCTCGATGTAACCGTGCTCCTTGAGCAGACTTACCAGCGGCGCCATGCCGTGGTAGCGCAGGCCGCCGGCGTGGATCGGCTCGGGGATGAAGTCGTGGCCGAGGGTGTGCATCTTGACCAGCGGCGTGAGCCGGGCGGTGTCACCGAAGTCGTAGGCGTAGACGCCCCGGGTCATGCTTGGCGCCGCCTCGGGCTCCACCGCGATCACCCGGTAGTTCGTCCCCTCGCGGAAGTTCCGGCCGAGGAACGGGAAGCTCAGTCCCGCGAAGTTCGAACCGCCGCCGGCGCAGGCGATGATCACGTCCGGCTCCTCGCCGGCCATCGCCATCTGCTCGAGCGCCTCGCGCCCGATCACCGTCTGGTGGAGGAGGACGTGGTTGAGGACCGACCCGAGGGCGTACTTCGTGTCGTCACGGGTGGCGGCATCCTCGACCGCCTCGCTGATCGCGATCCCGAGCGAACCCGGGCTGTCCGGGCTCTCGGCCAGCACCCGCCGGCCGTACTCCGTGGTCGGGCTCGGGCTGGCCACGACCTGCGCCCCATAGGTCTCCATCAGGAACCGCCGGTACGGCTTCTGGTCGTAGCTCGCCCGGACCATGTAGACCTTGACCTCGAGGCCGAAGAGCGCCCCGGCGAACGAGAGGGCGCTCCCCCACTGGCCGGCGCCGGTCTCGGT
>CAYMBB010000093.1:0-8595 GCA_964388515.1 uncultured Anaerolineaceae bacterium | reverse complement strand
CGCCGGCCGGCGAACCGGGAAGGTGGGGCTCGAGCGTGCTCACGGCAGCTCCTCGGCGCCCGTGGGGGCGACATAGGCGGCGCTGATCGAGCCGATCTGCGCGCCGCGGAGCTTGTTGAGCGCCACGAGGTAGGCGTCGAGCGAGGCGGCGATGATGTCGGTCGAGAGCCCGTGGCCGGTGACCACGAGCGCCCCCGGACCCTCGTCGGTCGAGCGCCGGCAGCGGACGAGGACCTGGCCCTGGGCGTCCTCGCCGGCCGAGACGGCCTTGATCTCGTACTCGGTCAGGACCGGGTGCCAGCCGAAGACCGGCTCGATCGCCTCGTCGACCGCCCCGTACAGCGCATCGACCGGGCCGTTGCCGGTCGCCTCGGCCGAGCGCGCCTCGCCCGAGACCGCCAGCGAGACGGTGCCCGTGGCGTGGCCGCCGGCCGAGCTGGTCACGCTCCAGCCGTCGAGCACGACCGAGGCCGGGACCTCGGCCGCCTGCTGCTCGACGAGGGCGAGCAGGTCCGCGTCGGTCACCTCCTTCTTGGCGTCGGCCAGGGCGATCGCGGCCCGGTAGATCGTGTCCAGCCGCTCGCCCTCCACCTCGTGGCCGAGCTCGCGCAGCTTGGCCTGCAGTCCGCGCCGGCCGGAGAGCTTGCCGATCGTGAGCTGGCTGCCCGCCAGGCCGACCGACTGGGGGGTCATGATCTCGTAGGTCAGTGGATTCTTGATCACCCCGTCCTGGTGGATCCCCGATTCGTGGGCGAAGGCGTTGCCGCCCACGATCGCCTTGTTGGGCTGGATCGCGAACCCGGTCAGATAGCTGACGAGCCGGCTGGCCGGGGTGATCTGCTCGGTCTGGACCCGGCTGGCGAGCTCGGGGAACTGGGTCGGCCGGGTGCGCAGGGCCATCACGACCTCTTCGAGCGAGGCATTCCCGGCCCGCTCGCCGAGACCGTTGATCGTCACCTCCACCTGGCGCGCCCCGGCCTGGACGGCGGCCAGCGTGTTCGCGGTCGCCAGGCCGAGGTCGTTGTGACAGTGGACGCTGACCGTCGCATCGCGCCCGACGAGGCCGACGACCCGGCCGACGAGCGCTCCGAACTCGGCCGGGATCGCGTAGCCCACCGTGTCCGGGATGTTCACGGTGGAGGCGCCGGCCTCGACGACCGCCTCGTAGACCTTCAGCAGGTAGTCGGGGTCCGTCCGACTGGCGTCCTCGGCGGAGAACTCGATCTCGGCGTCGCGCCCCAGGACCTCGCGGCCGTAGCGAACCCAGCGGACCGCCTCCGCCAGCGCCTGCTGGCGGTCCATCCGGAGCTTGTGCTTGAGGTGGATGTCGCTGGTGGCGATGAAGACGTGGAGGTGCGGCCGCTCGGCGACGCGGATCGCCTCCACGGCTCGCTGCGGGTCACCGTCCCGGCAGCGGGCGAGCGCGGCGACGGCGACGCCTTTCGTCTCCTGGGCGATCCTGCGGACCGCCTCGAAGTCGCCCGGTGAGGCAGCCGGGAAGCCGGCCTCGATGACGTCGACCCGGAGCCGGACGAGCTGACGGGCGACCTCGAGCTTCTCGGCCGCGGTCAGGCCGGCGCCGGGCGCCTGCTCGCCGTCGCGCAGGGTGGTGTCGAAGATCCGGACGGTGCCCGGCGGAACGCCGGGGCCGGCCGGGCGGGGTACGGCACTCATCGCTCCGCTCCCCCCGTCGCCGGCCGGGCGCTCCGGGCCGCGCCGCTGGCCGCGGCCTGGGCCTGGCCGGCGGTCACGACGACCGGGTCGAGGAACGCCATCTGGGCCCGCAGGGCGGCCCCGACCTGCTCGATCTGGTGGTCGCGGTCGCGGGCCCGCAGGCGCTCGAACTCGACCCGGCCGGTCTCGTTCTCCTCGATCCAGCGCCGGGCGAACGAGCCGTCCTGGATCTCGCGCAGGACCTGGCGCATCGTGGCCCGGACGTGGTCGTCGATGATCCGCGGTCCCGAGACGTAGTCGCCGTACTCGGCGGTATCGCTGACGCTGAAGCGCATGAAGTTCAGGCCGCCGCGATACATCAGGTCGACGATCAGCTTCAGCTCGTGGAGCGTCTCGAAGTAGGCCAGCTCGGGCTGGTAGCCGGCCTCGACGAGCGTCTCGAAGGCCATCTTCACCAGGGCCGCCGTGCCGCCGCAGAGGACCGACTGCTCGCCGAACAGGTCGGTCTCGGTCTCCTCGGCGAACGTCGTCTCGAGGACCCCGGCGCGGGTGCAACCGAGCGCCCGGGCGTAGGCCAGGACGCGCGCCCGGCCGGTCCCGCTGGCGTCGTTGTGGACGGCGAACAGGGCGGGCACGCCGCCCCCGGCCTGGTAGACGCTGCGCACGAGGTGGCCGGGGCCCTTGGGGGCGACCATCCCGACGTCGATCGTCGCCGGCGGGTCGATCCGCCCGAAGCGGATGTTGAACCCGTGGGCGAACATCAGGAGCTGTCCCGGCCGCAGGTGCGGGCCGATCTCGGCGTCGTAGACCGCCTTCTGGGCGGTGTCCGGGACGAGGATCATGATCACGTCGGCCGCCCGCACGGCATCGGCGACGTCGGCGACCGCGAGGCCCGCCTCGGCGGCCAGGGGCCTGCTCTTCGATTCCGGGGCCAGGCCGACGATCACCCGGACCCCCGACTCGTGGAGGTTCAGGGCATGGGCGTGGCCCTGGCTGCCGTAGCCGATGATCGCCACGGTCTGGCCAGCCAGGGCCGCCGGGTCCGCGTCGTTGTCGTAGTACATCCGTGCCGTCATCGCCTGATCGCCTCCTGGATGGATCCGGAGCCGCGCGACATCACGACGGACCCGGTACGAACGAGTTCCTTGATCCCGAAGCTGCGCAGGAGCGCGATCAGCGCGTCCACCTCGGCCTCGGTCCCGACCGCCTCGACGATCACCGAGTCGGCCGCCACGTCGACGATCCGGCCCCGGTACATCTCGACCAGCTTGATCACTTCCCCGCGCCGCCGCTCGCCGGCCCGGACCTTGATCAGGGCCAGCTCGTGCTCGACGGTCGGCTCGGCCGTGACGTCCTGGACCTTCAGGACGTCGATCAGCCGGTAGAGCTGCTTGGCCGCCTGCTCGACCGCCACGTCGTCGCCGTAGAGCGTGATCGTCATCCGGCTGACGTCGGGCTCGTCGGTGTGGCTGACCGCGAGCGACTCGATGTTGAAGTTGCGAGCCCGCATCAGGCTCGCCACCCGGTTGAGGACGCCGGGCTTGTTGAGCACGATCGCCACCAGGACGTGGCGGTGGACCTGGCCGCTGCCCGGGATCACCCGGGCCGGTGGCGCCGCGTGGGCCGGCGTCGACGCCGGGGCCTGCCCCGGAGCCTGGCCGTTGGTCGAAGGATCGGCGCTCATTCGTCGGCCCCGCCCCAGGTCTCGATCAGGTCAGAGAGCCCCTTGCCCGCCGGCATCATCGGGAAGACGTTCTGCTCCTCGGCGATCTCGAACCAGATCAGGGCCGGACCGTCGACCGCCTGGGCGGCCCGGATCGCGTCGTCGACCTGGTCGGGCCGGGAGGCCTTCCAGGCCGGGATCCCGAACGCCTCGGCGAGCTTGGCGAAGTCCGGCCCGAGCAGGTGGGCGGAGTGGTAGTTTCCGGCGTACACGATCTCCTGCCACTGGCGGATCATGCCCAGCTTCTTGTTGTCGAACAGCGCGATCCTGACCGGGATGTGGTCCTGGACGAGGGTCATCAGCTCCTGGAAGGTCATCTGGAAGCCGCCGTCGCCGGTGATCGCCCAGGTCTCGCGGTCCGGGCGACCGAGGGCGGCGCCCATCGCGGCCGGGACCGAGAAGCCCATCGTCCCCAGGCCGCCGGAGCTGACGTGGCTGTTCGGGTAGCGGAAGCCGGTGTAGCGCGCCAGCCACATCTGGTTCTGGCCGACGTCGGCGACGTAGGTCGCCTCGTGGTTCGTCAGCTCGCCGATCCGCTGGACGACGTAGTCGGCCGACAGGAGGCCGCCGCGCCAGGCGCCCGAGCCGTGCCAGCTCGAGGCCTCCGATTCGCGCCGCCACTCGGCGAGCTGCTCGAAGTACTCGGCCCGCTCGGCCGGGTCGACCGGCTCGACGATCGGCAGCAGCGCCTGGAGGACGCGCTTCGCGTCGCCGACGATCGGGACCTCGACCGCGACGTTCTTGCCGATCTCGGCCGGGTCGATGTCGACGTGGACGATCCGGGCGTACGGGGCGTACGTCCGGACGTTGCCGGTCACCCGGTCGTCGAAGCGCATCCCGATCGCGAACAGGAGGTCGGCCGACTGGATCGCCCGGTTGACGTGCTTCCAGCCGTGCATCCCCATGTAGCCGTAGCTGAGCGGATGCGTCTCGTCGATCGCGCCGATCCCCAGGAGCGTGTGGGCGACCGGCATCTGGGTCTTCTCGGCGAACGCCCGGAGCTCGTCCCAGGCGCGGGCGTGGAGGACCCCGTGACCGGCCAGGATCATCGGGCGCTTCGCCCGGGCGATCTCGCGGGCGGCGAGCTTGAGCTGACGCGGATGGCCGTCGAACGTGGGCCGGAAGCCGGGCAGGCCGGCGACGACGTCCTCCTCGGTCGGATGAGGGGCGTTCGTCTCCTGCTGGAGGGCGTCCTTGGTGATGTCGATGTGGACCGGGCCGGGACGCCCGGTGCGGGCGATGTAGAACGCCTCGGCGATCACCCGGGGCAGGTCATCGGCGTTGCGCACGAGGTAGTTGTGCTTGGTCATCGGCAGGGTGATGCCGTTGATGTCGATCTCCTGGAAGGCGTCCTTGCCGATCAGGGCCGAGGGCACGTTGCCCGTGATCGCGACGATCGGGATCGAGTCGAGGAGCGCGGTGCCGATGCCGGTGACGAGGTTCGTCGCCCCGGGGCCCGAGGTCCCCATGCACACCCCGACCTTGCCGGTCACCCGGGCGTAGCCGTCGGCGGCGTGGGCGCCGCCCTGCTCGTGGCGGACGAGGATGTGGCGAAGCTCCGGGTAGTCGCCTAGGACGTCATAGAGGGGCAGGATGACGCCGCCGGGATAGGAGAAGAAGACGTCGACCCCCTGGCGGATCAGGGCCTCGCAGACGACGTCGGCGCCGATCCGGGTCCGGTGCCGGATGCGCGCCTCGTGGAGCATCTCTTTCTGGGCCCGCTCGACCGCGGCCGCGGTCGGGGTCCCGTCAGCCGGGACGTGGGAGCGCCGGGCCCGCGCCGGGCCGGTCGCGGTGTCGGTCGCGGCGCCCGTGGCTGACGGGGTCGCGCCGGGCGGCCGTTTCGCCGCGCCGGCGGCCGGGCTGGCCGTCCTCTCGTCCCCCGTCGTCGTCGTCATCGCGTCTGCCCCTTTCGCCTGTCCTCGCCGGTCGCCCGATCGATACCGGTCGCCGCTCGATCATCCTCGCCCGCCCGGGACGCCGCTCGCCCGGGCTCCTCGACCATCAAAAAACCCCCGCCGTCTCCGGCGAGGGTCCCGTTGGTCTTCGGTGGTGGGTGCTTACGCTTGCCCGTTCCTCCGCGTTCCTCCGTTCTCCCGCCGGGAGCCGGTAATCAGGCCAAGAAGGCCAAGAAGGCCGAGCCCAAGCGAGCGAAGAATGCCGAGGAGCGATACGTCGAGAAGGCCGGACTGCCCGACGGGCAGGGGCATGGCGTGACCGTCCGCCGTCAGCACGACGGCGACCCGGCGTCGATCCTGCCCGCTGAAGAGGCCCACTGCGCTCCTCGTCCGTCCATTCCCCGCAGCTGAACGTGCTGCGTTGTCCGGGCAGTCTAGCAGCATTCGTCAATGGCGTGGCGGCCGGGTGGCGACCGGGTGGCGTGGCGGCCGGGTCTCGTAGCGGCCGGCCCGAATGCGGCCCCGCGGCCGGTCCTCTGGTACCCTCTCGCTTTGGCGACCCGGGCCCCAGCCGAGCGCCAGCCGACGGCGCGGCCCGTGACCGAGCCGCCACAGCGAACCGAGAGACCACCACCGTGCCAGACCACCGCCCCCGCACGATCGTCGAGAAGATCTGGGACGAGCACGTCGTCGTCGAGGACCCGGGCGCCCCGAGCGTCCTGGCGATCGACCTTCACCTCGTCCACGAGGTGACCAGCCCCCAGGCCTTCACGGGCCTGCGCCGGCGCGGCCTGACCGTCCGGAGACCCGGCCAGACAGTGGCCACGGCCGACCATTCGATCCCGACCAGCGACCGCTCGCTGCCGATCCTCGACCAGATGGCGGCCGCCCAGGTCCAGCAGCTGACCGACAACTGCCGCGAGTTCGGGATCCCGCTCCACGGGATCGGGTCGCCCCACCAGGGGATCGTCCACGTCATCGGACCGGAGCTCGGGCTCACCCAGCCGGGGATGACGATCGTGTGCGGCGACTCGCACACGGCCACCCACGGCGCGTTCGGGGCACTCGCCTTCGGGATCGGCACGAGCGAGGTCGAGATGGTCCTCGCCACCCAGTGCCTGCTCCAGCGCCGTCCGAAGACGTACGAGGTCCGGGTCGACGGGCACCTGGCGCCGGGCGTCGGGGCCAAGGACATCATCCTCGCCCTGATTGCCCGGATCGGGATCGGGGGCGGGACCGGTCACGTCTTCGAGTACACCGGCGAGGCGATCCGCGGCCTCTCGATGGAGCAGCGGATGACGATCTGCAACATGTCGATCGAGGGTGGTGCCCGAGCCGGCCTGATCGCCCCCGACGACACGACCTTCGAGTACGTCCATGGCCGGCGCCACGCACCCCACGGCCGGGCCTGGGACGAGGCCATCGCCCGCTGGCGGCAGCTGCCGAGCGACCCCGGCGCAACGTACGACCGGGCGATCACGATCGACGCCACGGCCCTCGAGCCGATGATCACCTACGGCACGAACCCCGGGATGGGGATCGGGATCAGCGGCCGGATCCCGAGCCCCGACGAGCTGCCGGACCTGGCCCAGCGGCGGGCGCTCGAGCACGCCCTCGGGTACATGGACCTCCGGCCCGGCCAGGCCCTCCTCGGCCAGAAGATCGACGTCGTGTTCATCGGCAGCTGCACGAACAGCCGGATCAGCGATCTCCGCCTGGCGGCCTCGGTCCTGCGCGGCCGGAAGGTTGCCGAGGGGGTCCGGGTGATGGTCGTGCCCGGCTCGCAGGAGGTGAAGCGCCAGGCCGAGATCGAGGGCCTGGCCGACGTCTTCCGCTCGGCCGGCGCCGAATGGCGCGAGGCCGGCTGCTCGATGTGCATCGCCATGAACGGCGACCAGCTCAGCCCCGGCCAGTACGCGATCAGCACCTCGAACCGGAACTTCGAGGGTCGCCAGGGCAAGGGCGGCCGGACGTTCCTCGCCTCGCCCCTGACCGCGGCCGCGAGCGCCCTGAGCGGCACGATCAGCGATCCGCGAACGCTGCCCGGGATCGCCGAGCCGGCCAGCGTGGGAGGGCGCTAGTCCGATGGCCGAGCCGTTCACGACCGTCGTCAGCAAGGTCGTCCCGCTCCCCGCCGAGAACGTCGACACGGACCAGATCGTGCCCGCCCGCTTCCTGAAGATGACCGACAAGGCCGGCCTGGCCGAGGCCCTCTTCCACGACTGGCGGTTCACCGAGGACGGCACCCTCCGCGAGCCGCCGTTCGTCCTCGACCAGCCCGGGATGGCCGGCCGACGGATCCTCCTGGCCGGCGACAACTTTGGCGCCGGATCGTCGCGCGAGCACGCGCCGTGGGCCCTCACGGCGTGGGGCATCCGGGCGATCATCTCGACCAGCTTTGCCGACATCTTCCGCGCCAACTCGCTCAAGAACGGGCTGCTGCCGATCGTCGTCGACGCCGAGACCCACCGGCGCCTGTTCGAGCTCCTCGCCGCCGACCCGGACGCGGTCCTGACCGTCGACCTGGCCGAGCAGGGCGTCCTCCTGCCGGACGGCTCGACGATCGACTTCGAGATCGATCCGTTCGCCCGGACGATGCTCCTCGCGGGCACCGACGAGATCGGCTACCTGCTCTCGAAGCTGCCGGCGATCGAGGCCTACGAGGCGACCCATCCGCCCCGCGTCGACACGCTCGCCCCGGCGGGCTGACCCGGCGCGGCGGTCCGACCGCGCATGAATCTCGTCGACCTGGCGGCGATCGCCCTCCTCGTCGCCGGCCTCGTGGCCGGGATCCGCTCCGGGGCGCTGCCCCAGCTCGGCGGCCTGGCCGGGGCGGTCGGGGGTGGACTCGTCGCCATCTCGGTCGCCCCGCTCGTCCGCGACCAGGTCGCGACCCTCGACGGGCCGGTCCGCGCGCTCGCCGTGCTGGGCGGCCTGCTGCTCGTGGTCGGGGTCGGCGAGGCGCTCGGCTCGACCCTCGGTCGGACTGTCGGCGCCGCGCTGGGGACCGGCATCCTCGGCCTGCTCGACCGGGTGGCCGGCGGTCTCGTCGGGCTCGCCCAGGGCGTCCTGATCATCTGGCTGCTCGGCGGCCTGCTGGCGATCGGTCCGTTTCCTACGCTCGCGGCCCAGGCCCAGCGCTCGACCGCCGTCCGGGTGATCAGCACCGCCCTGCCGCCGCTGCCGGAGATCGCGGCCGACGTCGGCGGCCTGATCGATGCCTCGGGCCTGCCCCAGGTGTTCGTCGGGCTCGAGCCGTTCCCGGCCCCACCGGTCACGACCCCCGACGCGCTCCGGGCC
>CAYMBB010000092.1:0-8638 GCA_964388515.1 uncultured Anaerolineaceae bacterium | reverse complement strand
GTGGGGATGTAGCTCAGCTGGGAGAGCACCGCGTTCGCATCGCGGGGGTCAGGGGTTCGAGTCCCCTCATCTCCACCATCTCCCCTCCCCGGCTGGTCGATCTGGCGCGCCGGCAAGCTCGCATCCGGGGGGATTCGCCTGCGCGCCGAACTCCACGGCCGCGACGCCGGCTCAGGCGAGCGTGGCGTGCAGCTCGAGCGAGTGCTCGCGCAGCCAGCGGCGCCAGGTGGCGTGGTCGGGACGACGCGTGGCGACGATCGCCCAGAACTCGGGGCCGTGGCCGAAGACCCGCAGGTGGGCGAGCTCGTGGACGACGACCGTCTCGAGCGCCTCGGGCGGGGCGAGGACGAGCCGCCAGGAGAACGACAGGCGCCCGGTGCGAGTCGCACTCCCCCAGCGCGTCCGAGGGTCGCGCAACGAGACGGCGGTCGGGACGACGTCGAGCGCGGAGGCGTGGCGGGCGATCTCGCGCTCGATCGTGACCCGCGCTCGCTCGACGAACCAGGCCCGGAGAACCGCGTCCGGCAGGCGCCGGTCACGGGCGGCGGTGCGCACCACGAGCTCGTCGACCTCGTCGGCGCCCTCCCGGCTGACGGTCGAGCGACGAAGCGACCGCGGCCCGGCCTCGATCCGGACCCGGTGCGGCTGGCCCCGGAACCTGAGCATCGAGCCGGTCATCAGCTCGGCGGCCGGGACGGCCGCGGCCTGAACGCTCGCCTGGCGGGCGAGGTGGCTGCGCAGCCAGTGCTCGCGCTCGCGCAGAAACCCCTCGACCGCCGCCTCCATCTCGCGCCCGGTTCCGCGCCGGACGGCGGGCACGGTGACGACGACACCGCGGCGCGGGTCGACCACGATCCGCAGCCGGCGGGCGCGGGGGGAGTGGCGGACGGTGTAGGCGAGCGGACCGCCGGGCAGATCCACCCGGGCGGTCGTCTCGAAGGAGCTCACGAGCGCGATGGTGACAGACTGGGGCCGGCGGTGCGCCTCACGCACGGGGCGGGCGGGGTCGGTCCGCGGCGCGTCGTCATCAGCCCGGCCGCTGCGCCTCACGCACGGGGCGGGCGGACCAGCCCCTTGAGCCGCTTGCGGACCTCCTCCGGGATGAGGACGGCGAGCGGCGCGACGGCGAACAGGACGACCAGGAAGACCGGGTCGAGCGGGGCCGAATGGATGACCGCCTGCGCCGGTGGCCAGTAGGCGATCGCGAGCAGGAACGCGACCTCGGTCGCGATCCCCAGCCAGATCAGCCGGTTGCTCGAGAAGCCGAGCCGGAACGCGGACAGCGATTCCGAGCGGCTGGCGAAGACGTTGCCCACCTGGCAGGCGACGATCCCGGCCAGGCTGGCGGTCGTCGCCTCGGCCAGGACGCCGGTCGTGACCGGGCCGGCCGTGTGGGCCAGAAGCGCGGGGGTCAGCGCCTGGAGATCGGCCAGCCCGTAGCCGTGGCGCCACCAGACGGCGAAGAAGGCGACCAGGCTGACGAGCGCCTCGATCGTGCCCAGGAAGGCATAGCTGCGCAGGAGCATCGGCAGGTCGATCAGGGCGCTGCCCCTGGGTCGAGGTGGCCGGGCCATCAGGCCGGCTTCGGGTGGCTCGGCGCCGAGGGCAAGAGCGGGCACCATGTCGGTCCCCAGGTCGACCGACAGGATCTGCATCACGTTCAGGCCGGGCGGCACCTTCAGACCGACCATGGCCACGAAGGGCGCCATCTCGGGCACGTTCGAGGTCAGGATGTAGGTCGCGAACTTGCGGATGTTCTGGTAGATCGCCCGCCCGTGCTCGACCGCCCTCACGATCGTGGCGAAGTTGTCGTCGAGGAGGACGATGTCGGCCGCCTCGCGGGCCACGTCCGTGCCGCTGATGCCCATCGCGATCCCGATGTTCGCCGCTCGGAGGGCCGGGGCGTCGTTCACACCGTCGCCGGTCACCGCCACCAGGTGACCGAGCTCCTGGTAGGCGCGCACCAGGCGCAGCTTCTGCTCCGGTGACGCCCGGGCGAAGATCAGGCCCTCGCCATGGCGCAGGAGCTCGCGCAGGGCGGCCTCCGGAAGCTGGTCGAGGCGCGGCCCGGTGACGACCGTGGCCTCCTCATCGGCCGGGACGAGTCCGATCTGGCGCCCGATCGCGGCCGCCGTGTGGCCGTCGTCGCCGGTCACCATCGTCACCCGGATCCCGGCCGCGCGACAGGCCGCGATCGCCGGCGCGACCTCCGGACGCGGCGGGTCGTGCATCGCGACCAGGCCGATGAACGTCAGTCCGGTCTCGAGCTCAGCGGGGTCGAGGTCGAGCAGGCGGCTGCCGCCTTCGCGCATCGCGACACCGAGGACCCGCAGGCCCTTGCCGGCCAGCGCGTCGTTCGCGGCCAGGACGCCTGCCCGTTCCCCGTCGTCGAGGGCGCGCACCTCGCCCTGGCCGAGGATCCAGGCGCAGCGCGGCAGGAGCTCGGTCGGTGCGCCCTTCGTGAACACGAGGTACGGCGCCCCGGTCAGCCAGAGGTCCGGCAGGTGCCAGCGCAGGACGACGCTCATCATCCGCCGCCGGGCGTCGAACGGGACCTCGCGCCGGCGCGGGGCACCATCCCGGAGCGCCTCGAGCCCGAGGCCCGCCTTCGCCGCGGCGACGCACAGGGCACCTTCGGTCGGATCGCCAAGGACGCTCACCTCGTCCGGCGCCGCGCCCGGCCCCCCGCCCCGCTGCAGGCGCGCGTTCGAGCAGAGCGCCGCACCCGCGAGCAGGAGTCGGAGCGGGCGCAGGCGCTCGCCCGCGGCGCTCGTGTGCAGCTCACCGGCGAGGCGGTAGCCGGTGCCGCTGACGGAGGCCACGACCGGCCGGGTCCAGAGCTCGGTGACCGTCATCTCGTTCTTCGTCAAGGTCCCGGTCTTGTCAGTGCAGATGACGCTGATCGCGCTCAGCGTCTCGACCGCCGAGAGCCGGCGGACGAGGGCGTTCCGGCGCGCCATCCGCTGGACCGTGATCGCCAGCGAGAGGGTGACCGTGGGCAGCAATCCCTCGGGGATGTTGGCCACGATGATCCCGATCGCGAAGATGAAGCTCTCGTCGAGCTCGATCCCGACGAGCAGGTAGGTCAGGACGAAGACCACCACCCCCCAGCCAAGCGCGAGGGCGGAGATCACCCGGGCAATCCGGGCGACCTGGACCTCGAGCGTGCTCCGCTCGCGCTCCACGGTCGCGGTCAGGTGGGCGACCCGCCCGAACTCGGTCGCCGCGCCGGTCGCGTAGACGACCGCCCGGGCCCGCCCGGTGGCCACGGTCGTGCCACCGAGGACGAGGTTCGACGCCTCGCCCGGGCGACCGTCCGTCCCTTCCGGGAGAGCATCGGCTCGACGGGGCTGCGGGGTCGACTCGCCGGTCAGGACCGAGAGGTCGACCGACAGGAGGGCCGACCAGGTAAGTCGCGCATCCGCCGGAACGCGGTCGCCCTCCTCGAGTTCGATGACGTCGCCGGGCACGAGCTCGCGCGCCGGGAGGATGCGCAGCCCCCCGTCGCGGCGGACGCGGACCTGGGGCGGAAGCATCCGGCCGAGTTCGTCAAGGGCGCGCTCGGCCCGGTACTCCTGCCAGAAGCTGAAGGCGCCGTTGATCACGATCACCGCCCAGATCGCCCAGCCGAGCTCGGGGGTACGGGAGACGAAGGCGAGCAACCCAGCGATCCAGAGCAGGAGGGCCATGAAGTGGGTGAGCTGGTCGGCGAAGCGGAGGGGGAGCGGCCGGCGGACCGGGCGCGGCAGCTCGTTCGGGCCGTACTCGGCCAGGCGGGTCGCGGCCTCGGCCGACGAGAGACCGGCCGGCGAGGTGCCAAGCGCCCGGTAGACCGCCGGCGGCTCGAGGGCCGAGATCGGGCCTGCCTCGGCCGGTCTGGGCCGCTCAGGGGCGGAGGCGTCGGCCGCCTCCGGCCGGACGGGCGACGCTACCTCGGCCCTCCGGCCGGGCCGGCGGCGCCACCATCCGAACGGGTGCGGGAATCGCCCGGGCATCGCTCCGGTCTGCCTCCACTGGTTCGTGCCTCCGCGGCGCAACGGTCCCCAGCCGGCCTCCATCGTGGGCAGTCGGCCGCCGGGCGTCACGTGGCGAGCGGCCCGTTGCAGGAGGCCGTCCGGGATGACGCAGGCGACGCAGCGAGCGCACGGACTCGCCTCGATCGGCCATCATGTACGCGTTGAGTCAGATCGGCGCCGGCTCCCAGGTCGGCGCCCGCTTCGGCCCTGCGGAGGCCGATTTCGGGAGCGCGAGACGATGACAGGAGCGAGCGGGGGCAGGGGGCTGGCGGCGCGACTGGGCACGATCGGGGCCTGGAGTTTCGCGCTCCAGGAGCACCCGGCCGAAGAGGAGCGATCGGCGGTCGACGCCCTCGAAGCGGCTGGCTACGGGGCGGTCTGGTTCCCAGAGAGCGTGGGCAGCAAGGAGGCCCTCAGCCACGCCGCGATCCTCCTCGGCGGCGGGCGCCGGATCGTGATCGCGAGCGGGGTGGCGAACATCTGGGCGCGCGACCCGATGGCCGCCGCCAACGGCGCCCGGACGCTCGGCGAGGCGTACCCGGGCCGGTTCCTGCTCGGTCTCGGAGTGAGCCACGCACCGTCGGTCGCGGCCCGTGGCCAGCAGTACGACCACCCGCTCGAGCGGATGCGGACCTACCTGGACGCGATGGACGCTGCGACCTACAGCGGTCCGCCGCCGGCCGTGCCGGTCGGGCGCGTCCTGGCCGCCCTGGGGCCGCGGATGCTTTCGCTGGCGGCCGAGCGTGCCGACGGCGCCCACACCTACTTCGTGCCGGTCGAGCACACGCGCCAAGCCCGGGCCCGGCTCGGCCCCGAGCCGTTCCTGGCGGTCGAGCAGACGGCGGTTTTCGAATCGGACCCGGTCGAGGCGCGCCGGATCGCGCGGGCCTTCGCCGCCCGCTACCTGGCCCTCCCGAACTACGCCAACAACCTCCGCCGGCTCGGCTACGGGGACGACGATCTGGCGGGGGCGGGCAGCGACCGGGTGATCGACGCGGTCGTCGCCTGGGGTGACGTCGGCGCGATCGCCGAGCGGGTCCGGGCACACCTCGCGGCCGGTGCGGACCACGTCTGCATCCAGCTCCGGGCGAGCGTGTCGTCGGACCTGTGCCTGGGCCAGTACCGGGAACTGGCGGCGGAGCTGCTCGGGCAGCGGCCGTAGCCCACGTCCCACCGGCCGGGCCGCGCCCACCTGCTGAGGGGCGCCGGGCAGAGCAACCGCGGGAACCTCCCGCCGCCCGGACCCCTCGTCGAACCGCCCCGCGTCGAACCGCTCCTCGTCGAGCCGCCCTCGTCATCGTCCGCGTCCCTGTTCGTGCACGCGTGCCGCTCGTCGAACCGCCCCTCGCCGAACGCCCCTCGCCGGGCCGCGCCCGCCCCTCGCCGTACCGCGTTCTGGAGAGCGGAACTAAACCCGCCTGAATCCGGTCCGCTGGCGTCCGGACCCCCGTCCGGGGCGGTCGTCCGGCCCGGCCGAGGCCCGAATCGGCCGGTTCGTCCTTGCGTGGAGGGCAATCCGCACTCGGACGCGGTCGTCGGGCCTCCCCCGGGCGCCCGCACCCGCCGTTTGTCGCTCTGGGCAGAACCCCCATCGGCGGACGACAGATCGCCGGGCACCTGAGGCGTCGATCGGAGCCGAAACCGCTGCCCAGGCGTCGGTCTGGTACACCAACCTGGACCGGCGCGGGATCGCCCACAGCGGCGCGCCGAAACCGCTGCCCAGGCGGTCGGTCTGGTACACTCCCCCTCCGGACCGTGGGGCTATAGCTCAGCTGGGAGAGCGTCTGAATGGCATTCAGAAGGTCCGGGGTTCGAATCCCCGTAGCTCCACCATCTCACTGACACGCCGATGACCACGACCCCTCGCCGGTTCGGCGGGGGGTCGTCGTCCATGCAGAACGGACCGACCGTGACGACCACGAGCGAACCGACGAACGAGCGTGATCGCGCCGGGGACGGCGCCGGGGACGGCGACCCCGCCCGCGCCACTGGCGAGCACGCCCGCGCCACTGGCGACCCCGCCCGCGCCACTGGCGACCCGGCCTCCGCGACGGCCCCAGCAGCCCCCGCCGCCGGGCGCCACCGGACGCGCCTCGAGCGCTACGACCCGGCCGAGATCGAGCCCCGCTGGCAGGCCCGCTGGGAGGAGCTCGGCCTCTACCGGACCGACCTGCAGGACACCTCGCGGCCGAAGTACTACCTGCTCACGATGTACCCGTACCCCTCGGGCGACCTGCACATCGGGCACTGGTATATCAAGACCCCGACCGACGCGATCGCGCGCTTCCGGCGGATGCACGGGGACAACGTCTTCCTGCCGATCGGCTTCGACGCCTTCGGGCTGCCGGCCGAGAACGCGGCGATCCGCCACGGCATCCACCCGGCGACCTGGACGATGCGCAACATCGAGAACATGCGCCGCCAGCTCCGGACGATGGGTGCCACGTTCAGCTGGGACCACGAGGTCGTCACCTGCGACCCCGAGTACTACCGCTGGAACCAGTGGTTCTTCCTGCGCTTCCTCGAGGCCGGTCTCGCCTACCGGGCGATGGCCCCCGTCGACTGGTGCCCGAACGACGGCACCCTCGCCCGGGAACAGGTCGAAGGCGCCGACCGCCACTGCTGGCGCTGCGGCGCCCAGGTCGAGAAGCGCGACCTCGAGCAGTGGTTCCTGCGAATCACGAAGTACGCCGACGAGCTCCTCGACTTCAGCGGCATCGACTGGCCCGAGCCGGTCCGGATCATGCAGACGAACTGGATCGGCCGCTCCGAGGGCGCCGAGATCGTCTTCCGGACCGCCCCCAACGACCACCAGCCCGGCGGCGACGAGCTGCGCGTCTTCACCACCCGCCCGGACACGCTCTTCGGAGCGACGTTCATGGTCCTCGCCCCCGAGCATCCGCTGGTCGAGAAGCTGACCGTGGCGTCGCAGCGGGCCGCCGTCGCCGCCTACGTCCAGCAGGCCCGGCGCCAGACCGAGATCGAGCGCCTGTCGACCGAGCGCGAGAAGACCGGCGTGCCGCTCGGCGCCGACGCGATCAACCCGGTCAACGGCGAGCCGATCCCGATCTGGATCGCCGACTACGTCCTCTCGGGCTACGGGACCGGCGCGATCATGGCCGTCCCCGCCCACGACGAGCGCGACTTCGCCTTCGCCGTCCGGTTCGGGCTGCCGATCCGCCAGGTGATCGCCCCGGCCGCCGCGGTCGACGCCCTGCTACCCGGCGCCAGCCTGCCGGAGCTCAGCGAGGCGTACGTCAGCAAGGCCGAAAGCGACGTCCTCGTCAACTCCGGTCGCTTCTCCGGCCTGACCGCCCCTCGCGGCGCACAGGCGATCGTCGAGGCGCTGAAGCGCGAGGGCGCCGGTGACGTCGCGGTCAGCTACCGGATTCGCGACTGGCTGATCAGCCGCCAGCGCTACTGGGGCACCCCGATCCCGGTCGTCTACTGCGAGCGTGACGGGATCGTCCCCGTCCCCGACGACCAGCTGCCCGTCCTCCTGCCCGAGCAGGTCGACTTCAAGGGCAGCGGCGAGAGCCCGCTCAAGAGCGATCCCGCCTTCCTGAACGTCGACTGCCCGCGCTGCGGCGGCCCGGCCCGGCGCGAGACGGACACGATGGACACGTTCATCGACTCGTCCTGGTACTGGTACCGCTACCTCTCGCCCCACAAGGCCGACGGCCCGGTCGACCGCGCCCTGACCGACCGCTGGTGCCCGGTCGACCAGTACACCGGTGGCGCCGAGCATGCCGTCATGCACCTGCTCTACAGCCGCTTCTTCACCAAGGCGATCGCCGACCTCGGTCTGGTCGGCCATCGCGAGCCGTTCAAGCGCCTGTTCAACCAGGGCCAGATCCTCGGTGCCGACGGCGAGCGGATGAGCAAGTCGCGGGGCAACGTCGAGGAGCCCGGCCCGCTCGTCGCCCGCTACGGCGCCGACACCGTGCGCCTGTTCCTGATGTTCATGGGCCCCTGGGACCAGGGCGGCCCGTGGAGCCCGACCGGGATCGGCGGCGTCCACCGGTTCCTGAACCGGGTCTGGACGATCGTCCTCGACCCCGAGGGTGTCGAGCCGGGCGACCCGGACGCCGGACGGCTGCCGCCGGGCGAGACGTACGCTGACGCCGACCGGGCGATCCGGATGGCCGCCCACCGGACGCTCCGGGCGGTGAGCGAGGAGTACGCCGAGTTCCGCTTCAACACGATGGTCGCCCACCTCATGGAGCTGGCGAACCTGCTGATGCGCTACCGGGGCAGCGAGGCGGTCCGCGCCCCGGCCTGGGACGAGGCGGTCCGGCTGCTCCTGCTGATGCTCGCCCCGGCGGCACCCCACATCGCCGAGGAGCTGTGGGCCCGTCGGCTCGCGGCCGCCGGCGACCCGTGGTCGTCGATCCACACCGAGCGCTGGCCCGAGGTGGACGTGACCGTCCTGGCCGACGAGCTGCGCGAGGTCCCGATTCAGATCAACGGCAAGGTCCGCGACCGGGTCTCCGTGCCGGCCGGGATCTCCGAGCTCGAGCTCGAGCAGATCGTGCTCGCCCGGCCCCGGATCGTCGAGCTGCTCGCCGGCCGCCAGCCCGAGCGCGTGATCCACGCCGGCGGCCGCCTGGTGAACATCGTCG
>CAYMBB010000091.1:3807-8645 GCA_964388515.1 uncultured Anaerolineaceae bacterium | reverse complement strand
GCGTCGACGAGGAAGTCGATCTCGCTCTCGCTGATCACGAACGGCGGCGAGACCTGGAGGGCGACGCCGCGCAGGCCGCGGGTCAGGACACCGTGCGAGCGGGCGGCGCTGGCCACCCGTTCGACGGCCCCCGGGTCGGCCGCGAGGACGTCCGCGCGGAGCTCGACCGCCGCGGTCAGGCCCACCGCCCGCGTCTCACCCACGAGCGGGTGGCCGTCCAGGCGCCCGATCGCGGCGGCGAGGACCGGCTCGAGTACCCGGACACGATCCACCAGGTCCTCGCGCTCGAGGATGTCGAGGTTGGCCAGGGCGGCGGCGCACGCGGTCGCGTGTCCGGAGTACGTGTAGCCGTGGCGGAAGACGGCCCCCGGGATCGGCTCGTCCCAGAAGGGGGCACGGACCCGCCGCCCCACCAGGACCCCGCCCAGGGGCAGGTAGCCCGACGTCACACCCTTGGCGAACGTGACGAGGTCCGGCTCGATCCCGTAGCGCTGCGAACCCCACAGCCGGCCGGTCCGCCCGAAGCCGGTGATCACCTCGTCGGCGACGAGCAGGACGTCGTGCTCGCGGCAGAGCCGCCCGACCTCGCTCCAGTAGCCCTCGTCGGGCGGGATGACCCCGCCGGCGCCGATCACCGGCTCGCCGACGAAGGCGGCGATCTCGCCGGCGCGCGCCTCGAAGAGCGCGGCCAGCGCCGCCGTGTCGCCCGCGCCGACGGTGACGACCTCGTCGATCAGCGCCCCGCCGTAGCCGGCCCGGTTGCCCGGGATGCCGGCGAGCGAGGTTCCCCAGGCGTGCATCCCGTGGTAGCCGTGCTGGCGGCTGACGATGATCCGCTTCTCCGGCCGCCCGAGCACGTCCCAGTAGCGGCGGACGAGCTTGGCCGCGGTATCGATCGCGTCGCTCCCGCCCGAGCCGAGGAAGACGACGGCGTCAGGGATCGGGGAGAGGGCCGTCAGGCGCTCGGCCAGCCGGAGCGTCGGCTCGGTGGCGTAGGCACCGAAGTTCGAGTAGGCGGGCAGGCGCGCCATCTGCTCGGCGACCGCCTCGACGATCTCGCGCCGCCCGTAGCCGACGTTGCAGTACCAGAGCGCGGCCGTCGCGTCGAGGTAGCGCCGTCCCTCGACATCCTCCACCCAGACGCCCTCGGCGCGGCGCAGGACGAGCTCGTTCGAGGCGACCGTGTGCATGTCCGCGAAGCCGTGCCAGAAGCGCGTCGTCATCTCGTGTCCTCTCGGAGCTGGTGGGTGAGTCGGAGGGCGAGCGCCCGCCTTGCGGGAGCGTCCGCGTCATGGTACAAGGGCCCCCGCCAGCAGGGGGGATGGGGGTCGGACGGAGTTCCGGGGAGGTCGAGATGGCGCACGAGCCGGCCCGCACCACGCGCCCGGGGCGGGGTCTGTTGTTCGCGGGCGGCCCGATCCTCACGATGGCCGATCCGTTCCGGGTCGAGGCGCTGGCCATCGCGGGCGACCGGATCGTCCACGTCGGCTCGCTGGCGGAGTGCCGGGCGGCCCTTGGGCCCGACCGCCACGAGATCGACCTCGGGGGTCGAACGCTCGTCCCCGGCTTCGTCGACGCCCACGCCCATCCGCTGATGGTCGGCCAGACCGGGTCGTGGGTCGACGCCGGACCCGAGGCGGCCGGATCGATCGACGAGCTCGTCACGCTCCTCGCCCGTCATGCCCGGGAGCTGCCAGCGGGCGTCCCGCTGCGGGCGTTCGGCTACGACCACCGCCGCCTGGCCGAGCAGCGCCACCCGACCGCCGCCGACCTGGATCGGGCCGCGACCGACCGCGAGATCTACCTGATGAACGGGAGCGGCCACGGCGGGGTCGTCAACTCGTTCGCGCTCGCCGCGCACGGCATCACCGCGGCCACCCCGGACGTCCCCGGCGGCGAGATCGGCCGGCACCTCGACGGAACGCCCACCGGCTTCCTCATGGACGCGGCGTGCGACCTGCTGACCGGGCCGGACGGGGTGAAGATCGGCAACCACGGCCCGAACTTCCACCTGCCGACCGAGCCGGGCGAGGCGGCCCGGGCTCTCGACCAAGCCCTCGAGACGTTCCTGCGCGTCGGGGTGACGACCCTGCTCGACGCCCAGGTGAGCCGGCGCGAGATGGAGGCCTGGATCGGGGCGCGGGACGACGGTCGGCTCCGGGTGCGGACGAACATGCTCGTCATCTCGAGCCTCCTCGACGATGTGCTCGACCTGGGCTTGGTCGGCCGCCTGGGGGATGACCTGCTCGCCTTCAGCGGGATCAAGCTCTACGCCGACGGGACGCTCGGGGGCTGGACCGCGTACTTCCCGGAAGGGTACCGCGGGGATCCCCACAACCACGGAGTCCTGTACCACGAGCCGGACGAATACCGGGAGCTGGTCCGACGGGCCCACGTTGCCGGTCTCCAGACGGGGACCCACGCCCAGTCGCCGGCGGCGATCGGACTTATGCTCGAGGCGATCGAGGCGGCGCAGCTGGAGCGGCCGCGGCCCGACGCGCGGCACGCGATCGAGCACTGCGGCCTGCCGAGCGACGAGCAGATCGCCCGGATGGCCAGGCTCGGTGTCATCCCGGTCTCCCAGCCGCAGCACCATCGCACCTACGGCGACGGGGTTTGTGCCGCCGTCGGGGAAGAGATGGGCGGCCGGTACAATCCACTCGGCCTGTTCGAGCGCTCCGGCATCCGCGCCGCGCTCTCCTCCGATGCCCCCGTCAATCCGCCCCGGCCGCTGCTCGCGGTCCAGGCGGCGGTCGAGCGACGAACGGTCTCCGGCAGGCAGCTTGGCGGGCCCGAACTCCGCCTCGACGTGGTGAGCGCGCTCAGGGGTTGCACGATCAACGGGGCCCATGCGATCCACCGCGAGGAGAGCGTGGGGTCGCTCGAGGCGGGCAAGCTCGCCGACCTCGCGATCCTCGCCGCTGACCCGACGACCGTGCCGACCGAGACGATCGGCACGGTCGGCGTCGAGGAGACCTGGCTCGGCGGCGTCAGGGTCGTCTGACGCCGGGGCCGTCGAGGGCCGGTGCCGGACCGGGGTCAGGCCTTCGGAGGCCGGTTGGCCGCCACGTGGCGACTCCACTCGGAGGTCCGGTCGTCGCCGGTCGCGGTGCTCCCGTGCCAGCCGCAGACGCAGGTCACCGTCTGGGCCCGGTGCTTGTACTCGGCGATGACGTGCTTGGGCGCCTGGTCGACCGCCGGCGGCCGGCTGATGGGAGGGGCCATCGACTATGCGGCCTGGACCTTCGCGGCCCGGGGGCCCCGGGGGCTCGACTCGATCTCGAACGAGACCTTCTCGCCCCCGACGAGCCGATCGAAGTCGAGCGAGCGCTCGAGCCCGTCTCGATGGAAGAAGTAGTCCTTGCCGTCGTCGGCGGTGATGAACCCGAAGCCGCGATCGGCGACGACCTTCTTGATGGTGCCGGTGGCCATGTCAGCCTCTTTCGTCTTCTCGAACTCGTGTCGATCGGCGCACGGTCGGTTCGAGAAAACGACGGTCGACCAGGCGGGACCCCCGAGCTGGGGGCCCCATCAGTCTACTCCCGAACCGGGCGTCCCGTGACCACTCTGCCCGCCCCGGTCGCCTGGCGGGAACCGGGCCCGACCCCGCGCCGGCCGGGCGCACTCCGACCCCGCGCTGGCCTCTTCCGGGCGCGCCCCGGCGGCGGACCCGCCGCACTCGCCGGCCGCGGCTGCGTCATCATGGGCGAATGACCGAGACCGCCGATGTCATCGTCGTCGGGGCCGGCGTCCAGGGCGCCAGCCTCGCCTTCCACCTCGCCCGGCGCGGGGTGCGCGTCCTCGTCCTCGAGCGGGGGACGGTCGCGAGCGGGGCGACCGGGCGCTCGTCGGGCTTCGTGCGGATGCACTACGACCTCGAGGCCGAGGCGCGCCTGGCCTGGGCCTCGTTCCCGTACTTCCGCGACTGGGCGGAGCTGGTCGGGGCGGGCGACTGCGGGTTCGTCCGGACCGGGTTCGTCGAGCTCGTCCCGGCCCCGCTCGTCGAGAACCTCCGGGCGAACGTCGCGATCCACCAGCGGATCGGGATCCCGACCAGCGTCATCGGGCCCGACGAGGTGGCCCGCCTCCTGCCGGGGATCGTGACCGACGACGTCGTCGCGGCCGCCCATGAGCCCGAGTCCGGGTATGCCGATCCGGCCGGCACCGCGGCCGGCTTCCTGGCGGCGGCCCGCGACCGGGGCGCCCGCCTGGTCCAGGGCTGCCGGGTCGAGTCGGTCCTCGTCGAGGGCGAGCGGGTGGTCGGCGTGGCGACCGAGCGGGGACCGTTCGCGGCGCCGGTCGTGGTCGACGTCGCCGGCGCCTGGGCGGCCGAGCTCGCCCGGACGGTCGGTCTCGACGTGCCGGTCCAGGCCTGGCGCCACGACACCGCCTACTTCGGCCTGCCGGCCGGGCGGTCGGCGGATTTCCCGATCGTCATCGACAACATCGGCCAGGTCTACTTCCGCCCCGAGGGCCGGGAGCTGATGCTCGTCGGGCTCGAGACGAACAACGAGATCGGCGGTTCGCCGGACCGGCCGCTCACCTCGCTCCACCAGGGCGCGGTCGAGGAGATGGTCAGCCGGGTCTGCGCCCGGGTCCCGTGGATGAGCGGCGGGACGCTGCGCACCGCCCATGGTGGCCAGGACGGGATCACGCCCGACCAGCGGGCGATCCTCGACCAGGCCGGGCCGGACGGGCTCTACCTCGCCTGCGGATTCTCGGGGACCGGGTTCAAGACCGCGCCGGCGGTGGGCGCCTGCCTGGCCGAGCTGATCCTCGACGGCCGGGCGACGACCGTCGACATCTCCGGCTTCACCCTGCGCCGGTTCGCCGAGGGG
>CAYMBB010000091.1:0-3707 GCA_964388515.1 uncultured Anaerolineaceae bacterium | reverse complement strand
CGGCGCGAACGGGGCGAGATCGATCCCCGGTGGGTGTCCGGTGACCAGGGCGGCGATCACCCGGCCGGTCGACGGGGCGAGCGTCAGTCCGAGCATGTTGTGGCCGGCCGCGACGAGGGCCCGCGGCCGACCCGGCAGGCGGCCGATCATCGGCAGCCCGTCCGGCGTCATCGGGCGTGACCCGACCCACTCCTCCGTGCGCCGCTGCCAGTCGATTCCGGAGAGGTAGCGGCTCGCCGCGCCCGCGATCGCACGTACCCGGCGGTCGTTGAAGCGGTCGACCGAGCCGTCGAACTCGAGCGTCCCGGCCAGGCGGAGCCGGCCGCCGATCGGGGTCGCGACCACGTGCGCGTCGGCGAGGTAGATCGCCCGCCCCGGCATGACCGCGGGCTCGACGGTGAAGCTGTAGCCCTTGCCGGGCGCCAGGCCGAGCCGGAGGCCGAGCATCCGGCACAGCCGGTCGGACCACACGCCGCTGGCGATCACGACCTGGCCGGCCTCGATGGAGCCGGTGCTCGTCCCGATCGAGACGGACGCTCCGTCGTCGCGCAGCCCGGTCACCTCGGCCTGCTCGATGATCGGGACGCCTCGTTCCCGGAGGCGGGTCGCGAGGGCGTCGACGAAGCCCGACGGATCGAGCCAGCGCTCGCCGGGCTGGACGAAGCCGGCCTGGGCCGCCGCCGACAGGGACGGTTCCAGCCGGCGCAGCTCGTCCTCCTCGAGGAGCGGGCCGGGCGGGGCGGCGTACCCCTGGTCGGCCATCCGCGCCAGCCCGTCGCGCGCCGCCGTCGCGCTCCCGCGCGTGGCGCAGGCGAACAGGTACCCATCGTCGTTGAGCTCACCGACCGCACCCTCGGTGGCGAGCTCGTCGTACGCCTCGAACGTCATCCGCCCGAGCTGCCCGAGCGCCGCGACCCCGGCGGCGTACGCCCGGGGGGTCGTCCGGCGGGCGAAGCGGGCGAGGAAGCCGGCCAGCCGCGGCAGGGCCCGCGGGTCGACGTAGAGCGGGCTGTCCGGGCCGAGCAGGCCGGCCAGGCCATGCCGGACCAGGCCCGGCGCGGGCAGGGGATCGGCCAGGGCAGGGCAGACGAGGCCGGCGTTGCCGCGCGACGCGCCGCCGCCGACCCGGCCGCGCTCGAGGACCGCGACCTCGACCCCCTCCCGGGCGAGGAACCAGGCGCACGAAAGGCCGACGAGGCCGCCACCAACGACGACGACCTCGTGCCGGGCGTGCGCGCCGCCGCTTGGGCCGCCCGCGCCCGCCGCGCCGCCGCTCACCGGAGGCCGCGCCCGAGCCGCCGGACCGCCTCGGCCAGCTCGGCGGCCGGGTAGCGACTGAACGAGAGCCGGAGCGAGCGCTCGCCGCCGGCGTGATCGAGGTGGAACGTCGGGCCGGGGATGTAGGAGGCGCCCTGGGCCTCGACATCGGCGAGGAGGGCGCGGGCGTCGCGGCCGGGCGGAAGGGTTACCCAGGCGAAGTAGCCGCCGCGGGGCGAGGTCCAGCTCGTGCCGGCCGGCATCTGCTCGGCGAGAGCGCCCAGGAGCGCGTCGCGCTGCTCCCGGTAGGCCGCCCGCAGCCGCTCGATGTTCGCCGCCCAGGCGCCGCCCCGGGCGAACTCGGCCACGACGAGCGCGGAGAAGTGGCTGATCCCGCCCCCGGAGTCGAGCACTCCGCTGTCCGCGATCCGGGCGACCGTCGCCTCGTCGGCGGTCACGAACCCGACCCGCAGCCCGGGCGCGAGCGACTTGGCGAACGAGCCGAGCCGGACGACGGTCCCCGGCCGGGCCTCGCTCCAGAGGGACGGCGGCGGGGTGCCGTCGTACGAGAGCTCGCGGTAGGCGTCGTCCTCGACGATCAGCAGCCCCTCGGCGGCGGCGAGCTCGACGAGCGCGCGCCGGCGTTCCGGGGCGAGCGAGATCCCGGTCGGGTTGTGGAATGTCGGGACCGTGTACAGGAGCCGGACGCGGCGGCCGGCGTGGCGCAGCCGGGCGAGCGTGCCGGCGACCGCGTCGACCCGCAGCCCGCCGCCGTCGAACGGGATCGGGACGAGCTCGAGCGGGTGGTCGCGCAGGATCCGGACCGCCAGGTGGTAGGTGGGCGACTCGACGAGGACGACCTCGCCCGGCTCGGTCAGGAGCGTCGCGAGCTGATCGATCGCGTGCGAGCTCCCGGCGCTGACGAGGACCTCGCCCGGACGCGGGGCCCGGGCGTCGACCTCCGCCAGCCGCTCGCAGACCCACTCGATCAGGGGCCCGGGACCGGCCGCGTCGCCGTAGGTCAGGGCGTCGGGCCCGTAGCGGTCGAGGGCGCTCGCGGCCGCGGCCCGGATCCCCGCGACCGGCAGGAGATCGGGGTTCGGGTGGCCCCAGCCGAGGTCGATGATCCCGGGGCGGAGGTAGAACTGGGTCAGGACCGTGGCGGCCGAGCGATCCACGTCGACTCAGCGGATGACGACCGCGTCGATCGCTCCCCGCGGCGGGGCGATCTCGTGGTGGCGGATGCAGCGGGCCTCGTACGTCTCGATCGAGCGGCTGTCGAGGCCGCCGACGACGATCAGCGGGTCGTCGATCGCGGCCGGCCGGCCGCCCACGAGGCGCTGGGTGCGGGTCGCGGTCTCGCCGCACACGACACAGATCGCGGTCAGCATCGTGATCTCGTCGGCCAGGGCGAGGAGGGTGGGCATCGGCCCGAACGGCCGGGCCGCGAAGTCGAGGTTCAGCCCGCTGGCGATCACGTGGCGGCCGGAGTCGCGAAGGGTCTGGACGACCTCGACGATCCGGTTGTCGAAGAACTCGGCCTCCTCGATCCCGACCAGGTCGGCGTCTCGCTCTCGGGCGAGCGAGAGGATCTGGGCCGGCTCGGTCCTGGACACGACGACCGACGGATAGCGGGCCTTGCTCCGGCTCTCGGCGTACTCGGCCGGGGTCCGGTCGTCGATGTCGGGCCGGACGAGGATCGAGCGCCGGCGCGCGAACTCGGCCCGCCGGAGCAGGCGCAGGAGCTCGTCGGTCTTGCCCGACGACATGCAGCCGGTGATGACGTGGAGCCAGGGATCGGCGCGGTAGAGCAACGGGGGAACCTCCGGCGATGACCTCCGCCTCCGATCCTACCCCGGCCCGTCGGCCGGCGTGGGGACGGTTCGCATTTGCACCGGAGGGGGCAGGTCGCTACCATGGGAAAAACCCCCGGAGGACCGAACCCATGGCGAAGTATGTCTTTGTGACCGGAGGTGTCACCTCCTCGCTCGGCAAGGGCATCACCGCCGCCAGCGTCGGCCGGATCCTCAAGGCCCGGGGCCTCTCCGTCTCGATCCTCAAGCTCGACCCGTACATCAACGTCGACCCGGGGACGATGTCGCCGTATCAGCACGGCGAGGTGTTCGTCACCGATGACGGCGCCGAGACGGACCTCGACCTGGGCCACTACGAGCGCTTCATCGACGAGAACCTGACCCAGCTGAGCAACGTCACCACCGGCCGGATCTACCAGGCGGTGATCGCCAAGGAGCGCCGGGGCGACTACCTCGGCGGGACGGTCCAGGTCATCCCGCACATCACGAACGAGATCAAGGAGCGGATCACCCGCGTCGCCCGGGTCGGGGACCCGGATATCGTGATCGTCGAGGTCGGGGGAACCGTGGGCGACATCGAGTCGCTGCCCTTCCTCGAGGCGATCCGCCAGATGCGCAAGGACGTCGGACGGACGA
>CAYMBB010000090.1:6870-8682 GCA_964388515.1 uncultured Anaerolineaceae bacterium | reverse complement strand
CTTTCGTGCCGGCCGCCAGCAGGACGGCGGCCATGCTCGCGGCCATCCCGATGCAGATCGTGCTGACCGGCTCCCGGACGTACTGCATCGTGTCGTAGATCGCCAGGCCCGCTGTGACGACACCACCGGGCGAGTTGATGTAGAGGCTGATGTCCTTCTCCGGGTCTTCCGATTCGAGGAACAGGAGCTGGGCGATCACGAGGTTGGCGACGTGATCCTCGATCGCGTCACCGAGGAAGATGATCCGTTCCTTCAGCAGGCGCGAGTAGATGTCGTACGCGCGCTCCCCCCGGCTGGAGGATTCGATGACCATCGGTACGAGCATGGTTGGTCTCCCTGTGGCGGACGGAGTCAGCCGGGTCACGCCGACTCGGCGTCGGTGGTGAGCAGGTTGTCCGGGTCGCTGATCCCAGCCGCTGTTGCCGCCGCGGCCGCGGCGGCAACGTCGCCCCCGGCGACGGCCGGGGCGTCTTCCTCGGCGTGGGGCAGGGCCGGGTGGTCGGGATGGGCCGCGAGCCACTCATCGACGAGCTTCTCGACGAGCTTCGTCCGCCGGAGGGTGCTCCGCACGAACGAACGCCCCCGCTCCGACTCGAGGTAGCGCAGGAGCTGCTGGTCATCACCGTACCGGAGTCGAGCCCGCTCGATCTCGGCTTCGAGCTCCTCGTCGGCCACCCCGACGCCCTCCGCCTCGGCGATCTTCGAGAGCACGAGCAGGACCTTGACCCGGTGCTCGGCGCGCGGCCGGAACTCGGCGTGGAGGTCCGCCTCGGTCTTGCCGGTAACCTTGAGGTAGGCCTGCTGGCTGATCCCCTGGCGGGCGAGGCTGGCGCGGAACTCGTCGTGCATCACCTCGACCTCCTGGTCGATCAGCACGTCCGGCAGCTCGAGGGTCGCATTGGCCACGGCATACTCGATGATCCGGTCGGCGAACTCGTGACGGGCCCGGTCGAGGGCATTGCGCTCGAGGCGGGCGCGGATCTCGGCGCGCAGCGCGGCCAGGTCATCGAACCGGCCCATCGACCGCGCGAACTCGTCGTCCAGCTCGGGCAGGACCTTTTCGCGCAGCTCCTTGAGCTCGACCGCGAAGTGGGCGACCTGGCCCGCCAGGTCCTGGTCGGGGTAGTCGGCCGGGAACGTGATGTCGAACTCGACTCGCTCGCCGACGCGCAGTCCAACCAGGTGCTCCTCGAAGCCCGGGATCAGGCGCTCGTCACCGATGATCAGGGGCATCCTGTCCGTCGAACCGCCCTCGAACGGGGTTCCCTCACGGGTGCCGAGGTACCCGATCACCGCGTAGTCGCCGGTCCGGGCGCCGCGCTCCTCGACCGGGACGAGGGTCGCGTACTCGTCGCGCAGCTCGCCGATCACCTGCTCGACCTTCTGGTCGTCGATCGTCTCGAGCTCGGGCCGGAAGTTGAAGTTGCGGTAGTCGCCCAGGGTGACCTCGGGCCGAACCGGGACGGTCGCCTTGAAGATGACCGGCTTGCCCTCCTCGGCCTGGACGATCTCGACCTCGGGACTCGCCAGCGGGATGATCGTCGAGCCCAGGATCGCCTCGCGGTAGGCGTCCTCGACCAGCTGCTCGACCGCCTCGTCGAGGACGGCCGACGGCCCGAGGACGCGCTCGAGCATGAAGCGGGGCGCCTTGCCGGGCCGGAAGCCGGCGACCTTCGTCCGGCGCGAGAGGCGGCGGACCGCCTCGTCGACGGCGTGGGCGAGCCGCTCGGGCGGGAGCTCGACCTCGAGCAGGACGGAACTCTTCGGGGCAGGGGTGGTGGTGACGTTCATTGCCGGGCGATTATAGGGTGC
>CAYMBB010000090.1:0-6770 GCA_964388515.1 uncultured Anaerolineaceae bacterium | reverse complement strand
CCAGGCGACTCGACCGGGCCCGATCGGCGATCCACTCGATCGTCGGCGGGTGGCGGAGCGCGGCGGTGACGACGCCGCCCGGGACGACCAGAACGTCGATCGGTGGCTCCTCGCCGATGCGGTACGTTGGCACGACGACGAGACCGTGCCGGGCGCGGACGGACGACTCGGCCGCGACCGTGAAGACGTCGAAGGGGCGAGGCAGCCCGGACCGCTCGACGATCCGGGATGCGGTCGAGAAGACCTCGAACGGGCCGGCGAAGTCAAGGACCTCAACATCGTCGAAGAGGAGGATCCCGACGTGGTGAGTCGTCACGGCGGGACCATTCCTTTCTCGCCGAGCTCAGGCAGCGACCCGGTTGGCAGCCTCGGTATCCTAGTTCCCCTTGTCCACGGCCGAGAGCAGATGTTCCCGACCGCACGTCCGCTCGCGCCGACCCGCCCGCGAGCGCCACCGGACAGAGCCGCACGACGAGTCGATCGTGGTGGGCGAGGTCGGGGTCGAACCGACACGCCGCTCGCGCGGCACCGGCTCCTAAGGCCGGCGCGTCTGCCATTCCGCCACTCGCCCGGCGATGAGTCTACCGGGTCGGCTCCTCCGACCCGGGCGAGCCTGCCGACGGCTGCGCCGGGGGCCGTGCCGCGGTTGGCCCCGAGCCAGGACGTGCCGCCCGCTGCCCGGCCTGTCGGTCGCGGATCCGCCCCAGCCAGTCGAGGTATCGCTCGGGGTCGGGCTCGAGCAGGCGCCGCGCGGCCAGGCGGGCGAGCCGGCCACCGACCGGCCGGGCGAAACCGCCGACGAGAATCTCCCGCCAGAACGGGCGACTCGCCTCCTTGTGCTCCTGGAGGTAGGCCGCGAACCCCCGCTCGATGACCCCGCGCACCCTGTCGCCGTCCTCGCCCAGGGAGCGGACGACCTTCTCGATCTCGGCGGGCAGGAGGCTCGGGGGATAGGCCGGTGGCGCCCCTCGAACGAGGCGGCGGATGCCGCGCCAGACGCGCCCCGGGCCTCCGACGGCGAAGAACGAGGCAACCCCCACCGCGGCCGCGGTCCGGCCGGGGTGGCGGCGCACGTTCGCCCTGATGTCGAGGGCCGCCCGGGTGGCCGCCTCGAGTCGCTCGAGCTCCGCCGAGAGCTCGTCGCGCGCCCTCAGGACTTCCTGCCGGGCCGCGTCCGTTCCTGGATCCCGTGAAGCCATTCGAGGGTCTCCTGCGCGGTCTTGATCGTCATGCTCGGGTAGAAGCGGGCCTTGAGCGCGTCCCAGTCGTAGCCGCGCAGCTCGAGTGCCGAGAGGCCCGGCCAGACCAGGAGCGCCAAACCGATCCCGATCGCCACGCCGACCTCCGGCGTGAACGAGATCGCAGTGAACGCACCGAGGGCGAGCCCGGCGAGCGCCCCGCCGGCGAGGCCCCCGACCAGCGCCGGCGTCCGGTTCGCCCGGGTGCGCGCGGCAGCGACGAGCAGGCCGAGCAGACTGCCGCCGACGACCCCGACGAGGGCCGCCGTCGCAAGCGGCCGGTCCGGTGGTGCGACGCCGGGGAGGATCACCTCGCCGACCGCCGCCCAGGCGTAGTTCGTGGCCGCCAGGCCGAGGAGGAGGGCGACGACCAGCCCGATGACGAGGGCGCTGGCCAGCCTGCGCACGAGGGTCGAGCGCGGGATCTCCAGCGCGTCGAGGACGAGGACGACCGCGAGCGCGACCGCGAACTCTGTCCCGAGCAGGACCCCCCAGCCGAGCGAGCCGAACAGCCACTCCCCGACGAACAGGGTGAGCCCGACCGGGACGAGGAGGGCGACGAAGACGAGGCAGGCCGCGACCAGCCCGAGCGCCAGGCCGACCTGGGTCGCGTCTTCGGCGATCGCGCCGAGCTCCGTCCTGGCCAGCCCGAGGTGGGCCTCGGCGAGGCGGCGGACGGCCCCGAACACCCGTCGCAACTGGTCGATGACTCCCGGAGGGCGATCTCCCTCCGGCGGCGTCCCGACGCCGGAGGAGGGCTCCCCTCCCGACGGCGAACCAGAGCCGGAAGACGGGGGCGTGGTCCCGGCCTCGCCCGGCGCGTCGCCGGGCGGCGTGGTGTCGTTCAGGGCTGGGCCTCCGGTGGCACGGCTGGGCACTCAGCCGATGATAGCCCGCCGCGACCACGCTCGTCGCCCGGCCGGTCGCGGAGCACCAGGTGGGCGGACCTCAGCTCAGCTTCCCGAATGTCCGCCCGCCCAGTCGGTCGGCGGCGTCGAAGAACCCGTACGTGCGCCGGAAGGCCGGATCGAGCGGCCGCGGACGACGCCCCGTCGCCGCCCGCCACAGCTGGCGCTCGAGCTCCTCGATCCGGTCCATCAACTCGGCCGGGCCACGGGGCACCGCGATGTCCGCGTAGCTCCGCCGCCCGGCCGGGTAGCGGACCTGCTCCTCGGGCAGGCGGGGCATGAACGCCAGGACGAGCCGGGTGTGGGCAAGACCGAGCAGGGTCCAGGCGTCGGCCCGGCGAAGCGGTGCCCGCGGGCGGCCGGGGATCGCGCCCTCGACGGCTGCCTCGGCGGCGGCGGCCCGGCGCTCGGCAGGCGAGCGCGGCGGCCCGAGCCGCAGCTCGGCCGCCTGGAGGACGAGGTACTGGAGCTCGGCCAGGTCGGCCTCGCTCGCCCGCAGCCAGCCCCGGAAGCCGGCCTCGACGTGCTCGAGATGGGGCAGGGTCGCGCCGGCCAGGTAGTCGGCGCCGCCGGCCGGCAGCTCGCCCTGCCCGATCAGGGCATCGAGCACCTCCCGCGTCCTGCGCACGAGGGCGAGGAGTCGGTCGAACTCGCTGTAGCCACTTCGCTCGAGATCAGCCATCGCCTGCTCTCCCGGTCGTCGGTGGTGTCGGGCGCGCACCCGATTACCTGTAGCGTACCCGACCGAACGCCGGGTCCGACAAGTGCCGATCGTCGAGAGCGCACCGGCGGCGACCGGGAGCGCCCCGTACGCTACGATCGGCTGAGCATGGACGGCTCCCCCGGCATCGACGACGCTCGCCACGCAGACCACGACCCGGCTGCCCGTGGCGACGCCGGCCCTGCCGACGGGGCAATCCGGACCGCCGAGCTGCTCTCGATCGGCAGCGAGCTGACGACCGGCGAGACGCGCGACACGAACGCGGGCGAACTCGCCCGTTCGCTCACCGAGGCGGGCGTCCGGGTGGTCCGCATGAGCGCCCTGCCCGACGACCTCGATCTCGTCCGCGGCGCGTTCGTCGAGGCGCTCACCCGGGCCGATCTCGTCGTCTCGACCGGCGGCCTTGGACCGACGCCCGATGACTTGACCCGCGAGGCGGTGGCGGCGGTGTGCCACGAGACGCCGGTCGTCGATCCCGGCCTGGAGGCCTGGCTGCGCGGGCTCTGGGACCGCCGGGGCCTGCCCTTTCCGGAGCTGAACATCAAGCAGGCCTGGCTGATCCCGTCGGCCCGCTCGATCGCCAATCCGAGCGGCACCGCGCCCGGCTGGTGGGTCGAACGCCCGGATGGGCGACTGATCGTCACCCTGCCCGGCCCGCCCCGCGAGATGCGGACGATGTGGAGCGCAGCGGTGCTCCCCCTCCTCCGCCAGCGCGGGCTCGGCCGCCGCCAGGTCACCCGGACGTACCGCCTGGCCGCGATCGGGGAATCGCAGGTCGCCCAGCTCCTGGGCGAGGAGCTGCTCCGCCGAGCGAACCCGGTCGTGGCCACCTACGCCCGGAGCGACGCCGTCGACGTGCGCATCTCGGCCGTCGACCAGCCACCCGCGAACGGCCGGCCCGGACGCACGGCCGAGGATCTGGTGGCCGAGGCGGAGGGCGTCGTCCTCCGCGCCGTGGGCCGGTACGTCTGGGGCCGCGACGCCGAGACCTGGCCGGAGGCGATCGGGCGTCGCCTTGAGGCGCTGGGCTGGACGCTCGCCACGGCCGAGGCCGGGACGGGGGGCACGCTGGCCACGCTCCTGGGCGGCAGCCCGAGGCTGCGCCTGAGCGAGGTGATCGCCGACGACAGCCCCGCCGCCGCCGCCGGACTCGAACGAGGCGAGGCGCGGGCGCTGGACCGGCTCGCCCGCGAGGTCCGGGCCCGCGGCGGGAGCGACGTCGGGCTCGCCCTGCGGATCGTCGCCCACGGTGACGACACCGCGGTCGACGTCGCCGTCGTGACCCCGGTCGAGGCGCACCATGAGCGGCGACTCGCCTTCCTCGGCGGCGCACAGGGTCGGAGCCGGGCAGCCCTCCTGGCGGCCGCGGTCCTGCTCGAGCGGCTCCGCCTGGCGACCGGCGAGCCCGCGCCCGGCGGCCGCTCCGGGCCCGAGGTCGGCGGCCAGCCCGGCGGCCAGGCCACTGCGGCGTCGGGGGCTCGGCCCGAGCAGACGCCGAGGGCGCACACTGTGGGAACTGGGGCAACCACGAAACCCGGCCCGAGGACGGGGATGGGCGCACGGCAGGCGCCGATCCGGGAGGAGACGCGATGAACGACCACGGCGTGTCCGGCGACGACCTCGCCCGGCTCGAGCTCTTCCGGGGCCTGAGGCCCGACCAGCTCGCCCCGCTCGCCGCCGGCGCCCGGCGGCGCCGTCTGGCCGACGGCGAGGTCCTCTTCGAGCAAGGGCGACCCGCCCGCTCGATGTACGCCATCCTGTCCGGTCACCTCGCGCTCCGGGCGGCGCGGGGCGAGCGCTCGATCATCGTCCAGACCCTCGGCCCGGGCGAGATCCTGGGCTGGTCGACGCTGCGCGAGGAGGCGACCTCGTTGACGACCGGGCGGGCCGTCGGCCAGGTCGAGCTGGTCGAGTTCCCGTCCGAGCAAGTTCTCGACCTCCTCGCCAGCGGATCAGCGGAGGCCCGGGTCGTGATCCGGCGCCTGTTCGGGATCGCGGCGGCGCATCTCGACGCGGCCCAGTCGCAGCTCCATCGGCTCGGCGCCGAGGGCGTGATCAGCGGCGGCTAGCCAGCGTCCGCGGCCAGCTCGACCGAGGCGCTGCGGCCCCCGGCGTCCCACCCCGGGGGTCAGGAGATCGACAGGACCGGCTGCTGGTTGCCCATCGCCCGAACGCTCATCCGGGCGGCCACCGTCCCGGCCAGGGTCCTCAGGGCCTGGGCGGCCGGCCCGGGCTCGCGCTGGGCGACGACCGGGACTCCGGCGTCCCCGCCCTGGCGCACGGTGACATCGAGGGGGATCCCGCCGAGGTACTCGATCCGATGCTCGCGGGCGAAGCGCTCGCCACCGCCACGGCCGAAGATCTCGGTCACCTCGCCGCAGTGGGCGCACACGAAGCCGCTCATGTTCTCCACCACCCCGATCACCGGCACGTTCATCCGCTCGAGCATCGCCAGGGCCTTGGTCACGTCGAGCAGCGACACCTCCTGGGGGGTCGTGACCAGGACCGTGCCGCTGATCGGCACCGACTGGGCGAGCGTCAGCTGGGCGTCGGAGGTGCCCGGCGGCAGGTCGATCACGAGGTAGTCGAGCTCGCCCCACTCCACGTCGCGCAGGAACTGCTGGATCGCGCCACCCACGAGCGGCCCACGCCAGACGACCGGCTGGCCCTCGGGGACGAAGAACTGGATCGAGATCACCTTCACCCCGTAGCGCTCGAGGGGCATGATCTTGCCGTTCGGGCTGGCCACCGGCTGGCCCTCGACGCCCATCATGAGCGGGATGTTCGGCCCGGTGATGTCAGCGTCGAGCAGTCCCACCGACGCCCCGGCCTGAGCCAGGGCCACGGCGAGGTTGACGCTGACGGTGCTCTTGCCCACCCCGCCCTTGCCCGAGGCCACGGCGATCAGGTTCTTGACCCCCGGCACGAGCTGCTGGGGTTGGGCAGGGGCTGCCCGCCGGACCATCGCCCCCCAGCTGATCTCGATCGTCTCGGCCCCGAGCGGCCGCAGGACCTGGCGCACGTTCTCCTCGATCTGATCCTTGAGCGGACAGGCCGGTGTCGTCAGCTCGATCGTGAAGGCGACCCGCGAGCCGTCGATCGTGAGCTCCTTGACCATGTTGCGCGACACGAGGTCGCCGCCGAGCTCGGGCTCGTGGACAGTCCGCAGCGCGTCGTAGACGGTGGCCTCGGTGAGGGTGATCATCGACTCTGGCTCCTCGGCTCGGTGGTCGCGACGTCGGCCGGGGCACGGTCCGGTCCGCGGATCGCGAACCGGGTTGCCTCGGCGATCGCCGCCCAGATCGTACCCCGGCTCGGCCGCGAGCGCCGCCGGCCGGCCCCGGGGTCCGCCAGCAGCCGGTTCCGGCCCCGGCCAACGGACCGGCACGCGGGCCGCCGGCTGCGGATTTCGAAGCTGCTGCTCCAATTCCGCACGAGGAACGAATCCGGGTCGTAGCCTTGACATGCGCTTTCGGCGCGCCCTATCCTCCCCGCACCGCTACTGCAACGCCGCATGGTTGCAGTACAGGCCCGGTCCCCAGGCAGCCACCCGATCCCCGGCCGAGGCCGGGCCAGCAGCCCCGAGGAGTACGCACCAGCCGTGCCCGATATCGACGTCCGGCTCGTCGACGTGACCAAGACCTTCGGCGAGGTGGTGGCGGTCGACCACATCAATCTCGAGGTCCGACACGGCGAGTTCTTCTCGCTCCTCGGACCCTCCGGCTGCGGCAAGACGACGACCCTGCGGATGATCGGCGGATTCGAGGAGCCGACCTCGGGGCTGATCGAGCTCCAGGGCGAGGACGTCACCTGGCTGCCGCCGTACCGGCGGAACGTGAACACCGTCTTCCAGAACTACGCTCTCTTCCCCCACCTGACGATCTTCGAGAACGTCGCCTTCGG
>CAYMBB010000089.1:3645-8699 GCA_964388515.1 uncultured Anaerolineaceae bacterium | reverse complement strand
TTCTTCGTCACCCAGTAGCGGTAGGCGGCGGCGGCCAGGACGAGCAACCCGCTCGCCACGTAGAGCGCCCCGAGCGCGCTCGAGTCGGTACCGGAAAGGATGCCGTGGAGCCAGCCCAGGATGAACGCGACGATGCTCAGGCGGTGGAGCTTCAGCCAGACCCCGCGCGGCAGGAGCGTCGTGTGGCGCGCGGTCAGGCCGGTCGCGAGCAGGGCATAGAGCCCGAGCGTTCCCAGGGCGACGGGCGAGCTGCGATAGCTCGAAAGCCCCGGGACGATCGCCCCGGCGATGCCCACGCCCGCATACGGATCGGCCACGAGGCTGACGACATGGGCGGCGAGGAACGCGATGACGAAGATCAGCAGGTTCTCGTGCCAGGGGAAGAGCCGCTTCGAGAGCTTCCAGGTCGACTGGTTCGTGGGGTGGCTGAGGACGAGCCCGAGGATGACCTGCCCGGTCAGCAGCAGGAACGCCGTGATCCCGGTCGCCCGGGCCGCCAGCCAGATCCGCAGCTGGGCCTGGTGCTCCGACGTGGGCGGGGTGATCTGGTCGGTGGCCGCGACGATCAGCAGCCCGACGACGGCGACGAGCGCCAGGAACGACGGACCCTTCAGGCGCATGGCGACGGGACTCCGGTCGGCGCCGCGGACGACGCCGACCTGGGGGCGGCTGTGAACATCGACTCGGGTCCCCGATACCGGTGTGGTGGTCCTGCCTGGGTTGAGACAGGATCGCCCGGAAAGGTTTCGGCCGGCCCCGCGACCTTCGGGTCAGTCGGCCCCCTCGATCGTCCCGGTCCGGGCGTCCCGTCCAGCCAGGCCGCGGCCGCGTCGGCGCGCCAGGAGGCCCGTTCGTGGTCCGAAGGCGAGCGACAGCAGGAAGAGCCCGGTCTGGACGAGGACGATCGTCGCCCCGCTCGCCGCGTCGAGCCAGTAGCTCAGGTAGAGCCCGGCGATCGCCGAGCCGACGCCGACGCCGAGCGCGATCGCCATCATCCGGGTGAACCGGACGACGAGGAGCTGGGCGGTGGCTGCCGGGGTGACGAGCATCGCCACGACGAGGATGATCCCGACCGCCTGGAGGCCGACCACGATCGTCACGCCCACGAGCCCGAGGAAGAGGTACTCGAGCTGCTCGACACGGAGGCCGGCGGCGGCCGCGCCGAGCGGATCGAAGGTGGCGTAGAGCAGTTCCTTCCACAACGCCGCCACGGTCGCCAGGACGATCGCCGAGAGGATCGCCAGGCTGACCAGGTCGACGGTCGTGATCGCCAGGACGTTGCCGAAGAGGAAGCTGAACAGGTCGGCGACGAAGCCGCGGATCGTGCTGAACAGGAAGATGCCGAGCGCGAACATCCCCGCGAACAGGACGCCGATCGTCGTGTCCATCCGGAGCCGGGTCCGCTGGCTCACGTAGCCGATCGCGAGCGAGGTCGCGATGGCGGCCACCGCCGCGCCGAGCAGGTATGGGCCCTGGAGGAGGAACGCGACGACGAGTCCGGGGAATGCCGCGTGGCTCACCGCGTCACCGATGAACGCGAGGCCCTTGAGGACGACGAACGTCCCGACGACCGCGGTGACGGTTCCCACGAGGCCGGCGGCGACGAGGGCCCGGACGAAGAACTCGTAGCGCAGGGGCTCGAGCAGCGCATCCATCACGGGGTCACCTCGCGCTCGGCGTGGAAGTGATGCTCGCCGGGGGCGGGCTCGTCGTGATGGTGCGCGTCGTCCATCAGGATCGCCCTCCCGTCGAGGACGAGCAGGTGGCCGCCATACGTCCGGGCCAGGACGGCCGGATCGAGCACGAGCGATGACGGGCCGTGGGCGATCACGGTCCGGTTGACGGCCAGGACCCGCTGGAACCGTTGCGCGGCGCAGGCGAGGTCGTGCGTCGTGGCCACGACCGTCTTGCCCCGCCGGGCCTGCGCCTCCAGGATGTCCATCAGGTCCTCCTGGGTCGTGGCATCGACCCCGGTGACCGGCTCGTCGAGCAGGAAGAGGTCCGGTTCGGCGGCCAGGGCCCGGGCGAGAAAGACGCGCCGGCGCTGGCCGCCCGAGAGCGCGCCGATCTGGGTGGACGCGTGGCCGTCCATGCCCACCTGCTCGAGCGCTTCGGCCACGGCCCGCCGATCTCCCGAGCCGGGCCGGCGGAGCGGTCCGAGCGCCGGATAGCGGCCCATCATGACGACGTCGGCCACGGTCACCGGGAACTGCCAGTCGACGAGCTCGGCCTGCGGGACGTAGGCGATCCGCCGGGCCTCGCGGCCGGGTGGTGCGCCGAGGACCTCGATCCGCCCATGCCACGGCCGCAGGAGACCGGCCATCAGCTTGAGGAGCGTGCTCTTCCCGGCCCCGTTCGGTCCGACCACGGCCAGGAGGCTGCCGGCCTCGATCGCGACGTCGACGTGCTCGAGGGCGACGCGGTCGCCGTAGCCGACCGACACGTCGGAGAGCCAGACGTCGGCGTGGGCGCGGGCATGGCCCGGATCGACCGCCTCGTCGACCGTCTGGAGGCGGCGCTCGGCAAGATGATCGTGCGGGTGGGCGTGCGGGTCGAAGCCGCCGAACCGGTCCGTCACCGGAGCGCCTCCACGACCCGTTCGGTGTCCCAGCGGATGAGCGCCTCGTACGAATCGACCGGCGGCGGACCGAGGGTGTCGTTGTACAGGTTCGAGACGACCGACACGCCGGCCTCGGCGGCGATCTGCTCGGCAAGCTTGGGACTGAACTGCGCCTCGGTGAAGACCGCCCGTGCGCCCGAGCTGCGGATCGCGTCGACGAGGGCGGCCACCTGGCCTGCGCTCGGGTCCTGCCCGGGTGCGGACAGCACCGAGCCCACGATCTGGAGGCCGTACGCGGCGGCGTAGTAGGGGAACGCCTCGTGGAACGAGACGAGCTTGCGGTTGGCGGGCGGGATGGTCGCGATCTGCTCGCGGACCCAGGCGTCGAGCGTGGCCAGCCGCGCGTCGTAGGCGGCCGCGCCTGACCGGTAGGTCGCCGCCCCGGCCGGATCGACGCTCGAGAGGGCATCCGCGATCCGTTGCACGTAGCCGCGGGCGTAGGTCACGTTCATCCAGAGATGCGGGTTCACCTCGCCACCCGACCCGCTCGCCGCCTGACCGGCGACCGGCTGATCGCCGCGGAGGTATGTTGCGCCGGGCAGGTTTTCCGCCAGACGAACGACCGGCACGCGGCCCGCCGTCGTGTCCCTGGCGATCCTGTCGAACCACGCGTCGATGCCCAGGCCGTTCGCGACGACGAGGACCGCGCTCGCGACGCGGGCGATGTCGGCGGGACTCGGCTCGTACGTTTCGACGACACCGCCCAGCGGGGCGAGACTCTCGACCCTGACCCGCGACCCTCCCACCTGGCGGACGAGGTCGGCGAGGACGGTCGTCGTCGTGACGATGCGGACGGAGCCGACGTCCTGCGTTCCACTTCCGCCGCTCGAGCCGCCGGGTGTCCCGGCGGGTGTTCCGCTGCAGGCGGCGACGAGCAGCAGGGCGGCCAGCGAGACCCTGGCCGGTCCTGCCTGGGCACGGAACCAGCGACCGGGGATCCGACGAGCCGGCGGCCCGCCGCCCAGCCCCCGCTGACGGCGCTCACCCACGGCTGGCCTCGCGCGCCTCGGTCGCGGCGCAGTTCGGGCAGAGCCCGAAGAGGTCCAGCCGGTGAGTGTCGATCCGGTAGCCGGTCCGCCGCCCGACCTCCCCGGCGATGTCAGCCAGGCCGAGATCGGGGACGTCGGCCGTCCGGCCGCAGCGCGAGCAGACCACGTGGTGGTGATGGGTCGGCTCGCAGGCGACGTAGGCATGCCCGCCGCTGGGCAGCTCGAGCCGCTCGACGAGGCCGAGTTCGGCGAACAGGTCGAGGGCCCGGAAGATCGTCGCCCGCCCGATCCTGAGCCGCTGCGCGCGCGCTTCGGCGACGAGCTCAGCGGCCGTGAAATGACGCGGCTGGGCGGCGATCAGCGTCGCCACGGCGCGCCGCGGCTCGGTGGCTCGGTGGCCCGAGCGGTCGAGGGCGGTGAGGAGCGAGGCGGCAGCGATCACGGGCCAATGATACTCAGTCTCACTTGTTCTGTCCAGCGGGCGAATCGGGGCCCCCTGGCGCGACACGCGCTAACGAAACCGGCGAAAATGAGGCGCGTCCCCTCGTCGCCGTGCCTGCCACGGCCGATCGCGATCGGAGGCCCCCACTGAGCCAGCAACGACCATCCCCGCCAGCGCGCCAGACCCGGCGCGAGCGCCGCGCCGCCGAGCGTGGGACGCAGCGTCGCCCGTCGAGCGCAACCACCCGCCGACCCGCCTGGCGTTCGCCGATCGTCCTCCTGACCGGCACGGCCGCGCTCATCGGCGGTGTCGTCATCGCCTTCGCCATGCTCTCGACCGGCCAGGTCTCGACGGCAGACCTGAAGACACCCGCCGATCCGACCCCGAAGAGCCTGTGGGACGGGCGGGCGATCGGCCTGGCGAGCGCGCCGGCGACGCTCGTCGTGTACGAGGATTTCCAGTGTCCGGCCTGCGACACCTTCACCACCCAGATCGAGCCGCAGCTCGTGCGGGACTACGTGGAACCGGGCAAGCTGCGGATCGTCTACAGGGACTTCGCCTTCCTCGGCTCTGAATCGCTCGATGCCGCGGTCGCGGCGCGCTGCGCCGGGGACCAGGGCCTCTTCTGGCCGTACCACGACTACCTGTTCGCGAACCAGAAGGGCGAGAACAAGGGTGCCTTCAAGCGCGACCGGCTGATCGCGATCGGACGGGCGGTGGGGGTCGACGAGGCGGCCTTCGGTGCCTGCCTCGACACCCAGGCTCCGGCCCAGGCGGTGCAGGCCGAGACGCGCGAAGGCCGGACGGCCGGGGTGGACGCGACGCCGACGATGTTCCTGAACGGGACGAAGATCGTCGGTGTCCCCGCCTACCTCGACCTCAGGCAGGCAATCGACGCGATCGTCTCCGGGACCTCACCGGCTCCGGCGGCGGGAGCTGGCGCCTCGCCGGGCGCCTCGTCGAGCGCCGCGCCGTGATCAGCCGTCTCCTGGCCCGTTCGCCC
>CAYMBB010000089.1:0-3545 GCA_964388515.1 uncultured Anaerolineaceae bacterium | reverse complement strand
CGGGCGCCTCGTCGAGCGCCGCGCCGTGATCAGCCGTCTCCTGGCCCGTTCGCCCGCCCGGCCGATCCTCGGCATCCACCCGGGCCTGATCCTCGCCGTCCTCGACGTCATCGGCCTGACGATCGCGTCCTACCTCTCGGTCGTCGAGCTCCAGGGCGGCGTTCCGGTGTGCGGCCCGCTCAAGGGCTGCGAGACGGTCGCGACGAGCGAGTACAGCCGGATCGCGGGTATCCCGGTCGCCGTCTTCGGCGTCCTCCTTTCGCTCGTCCTGCTCTCGCTCGCGCTTGCCTGGTGGCGGACCGACATCTACGCCCTCCTGCTCGCCCACTACGGGCTCTCCCTGGCGGGCGTGATCTTCGAGATCTACTTCCTCTACGTCCAGCTCTTCCTGATCGGCGCGGTCTGCGTCTGGTGCACCTCGTACGGTCTCTCGCTCATCCTCCGGTTCCTGATCGCGCTCATCGTCTGGCTGCGCCAGCCGCCGCCGGAGGTCGATGCGGGCGTCGACGGGCTGACGGAGGCCGACGGGCTGGCGGGCGTCGAGGGCCGGTTCGACCCCGGGCGGTAGATCTCGCCGGCGGTCGTTCGCCCGGGGTGCCGGCGTCCTACCTCCCGTCCGGGCCCGGGCTCGGTCCGTTCCGGCTCGCCTCCCGGCTCCACGACCCGGCGCCGCGCTCGGCCAGCTCGGCCAGGAACGCCTCGAGCGCGGCCCGGCTGGCGAGCTCCCGGCGCTCGCTCCCGACGACGACGCTGGGGACGCTCGTCACCCCCGCCACCGCCGCCCGGGCGCGTCCGGCCGGGATCGCCAGGCTCCACTGGACGAGCTCGATCCGGCCCGCCTCGGCGAGCGAGCCGAGGGCCAGCGCCGCCTCTCGGCAGCCGCTGCAGACCGGGTGGGTGAACAGCTCGACCCGGAGCGCCCCGCGCCCCGGCCCCGATCCAGGCTCGCCCCGAGACCCAGGCCCCGGCATCAGGCGTCCCACTCGTTGCAGTGGACGCACCAGAAGTCCTCGTCGACACCCGAGACCGAGCGGAACGGGAGGCGCAGCTTCGCCTCGTAGCGCTCGATCGCCGCCCGACCCGTCGCCCACCCGGTGTCCGTGCCGTCGGCGAGGAACGGTTCGTCCGGGCGGAGACGGACGATCCAGCCCCGGCCGTACGGGTCGAGGTTGATCAGCTTCGGGCGGACGAGGAGCGCCTCGTTGCGCTCGACGACGCTGCCCGCCGTCGGGCTGGCCACCGGACCGACCCACTTGGCGCTCTCGAGGACCGCCAGCGAGTCGCCTCGCGCCGCCCTGCCTGCGCGGGCCCGCCTGGTGAAGCTGACGAGCTGGATGTGGCCGGCCCGTGACTGGCCGACGTCGGTCAGCCCGAGCGTGATCGTCCCGTCGGCCTCGAGTCGCGTCCACAGGTCGTGGTCGACGTCGTACAGGAGCCCGTCCGGAAGCTCGCAGTTGCGGATGCTGGTCACGTCGAGGTCCGGGGATCCGGCATCAGCTGGCAGAAGAGGGGACCGGGCGCCCGGTCGGGGGTCCCGCGCGCCCGATCCCTGGATGAAGGCCGCTCAGTTCTTCGGGTCGCCGTCCCCGGCCTTGAGCAGGCCCAGGGCGCCGCGCCCGACGAAGTTGAAGGCATGGGTGACGATCGGATAGAGGCCGTCCTCGGGCGTCGTGAGCTCGACGATCGCCCCCTGGGCGGGCGAGAGGTCGACCGCCTGCGCCCCGTAGTGGCCAGGGTTCTTCGGGGTCAGCTGGAACCCTTCCTTGATCACCGTGTTGAAGATCGTGCCCACGATGTGGAACGAGCTGTCGATGTTCGGCCCGGCGTCGAGGACGAAGAACCGGACGGTGCCGCCGGTCGGGACCGGGAGCGGGTTGTCCTTGTACTGGTTGGCGACGCCGTTGAACACGACGAAGTCAGGTGCCGGGTTGCCGGCGGACGCCTTCTGCAGGCTGACCGGCTGGCCCTGGGGTCCGAGGTACCACTCGCTCTGGACGAGGGCGAACTCGCGGTCGACCTTGGGCAGGCCGCCCTTCGGTTCGACGATCACCATCCCGTACATCCCGTTGGCGATGTGATGGAGCGCCGGTGCCGTCCCGCAGTGGTACATCCAGACCCCGGCGTAGTCGGCCTTCCACTCGTAGAGCTTCTCCTCGCCCGGGTTGATCGAGGTCATCTCGTCGTTCCAGGCGACCTGGCTGGCGTGGAAGTCGATCGAGTGCGGGAGCTTGCTCGTGGCCGGGTTCTTGAGGTGGATGCGGATCGTGTCCCCCTCGGTCACCCGGATCACCGGGCCCGGCACCGTGCCGTTGAACGTCCAGACGTTGACCACGAAGCCGGGGGCGACCGTCATCGGCTTCTCCTCGACGGTCAGGGTGATGTCGTGGGTCGTGCCCGGCAGCACCGCCGGCGCGGTCGCGTCGTAGAGGGTGTACGGGGGAGCGTTCGGATCCGCCTGCGTCTCGGTCGCCGGAGCGGGACCGCCTTGGCTGTCTCCGCCACCGGTCGCGGCGGTGCCCGCGACCGTGATGCTCGCCTTCATGCCCGCATCGGCATGGCCCGGGACGGAGCAGATGAAGGTCGTGCCGCCGGCCGGGATGTTCACCTGGCCGGTCGCCGTCTGGCCGCCGTTGGCCCCGATCTTCGTCCCGTCGGCGAAGGTCAGGTCGTGGAAGATCGAGCCGGTGTTCGTGAAGCGCACCTCGTACAGGCCCGGCTTGTCGACCGTGATCGAGCTGGGCTTGAAGCCGAGGTCGAAGGCCTCGATGGCGATCGAGCCGACGGTCTGCCCGGGCGCGGCCGGCGCCCCGCTGGCGGCCGTCGAGGGGGCGGCGACCGCTCCGGCGCCCGCAGCCGGCTGGCCCGGGGCGCCGGACTGGCCGGGGGCGAACGTCCAGGCCGGCGCGGTGCTCGCCGAGCACGCCGAGACGAGGAGCGCCGTCGTTGCCAGCACTGCCAGCCAGCGCGGGATGCTGCCGTTCATGTACTCATCCTTTCTGGGCTTGCCGGCCGCTCGGGACCGGTCGTCGGGACCGACCACTGCGTGGCCGCGATCTGGGCCAGGGACGCCGTGGCGAGGACCTGGAGGAAGGCCGACTGGGCAGCCGACCAGACGGGGTGGAGGGCGCACGGTCGGTCGTCGCCGCACGGGCGCTCCTCGAGGACGCACTGCACGCTCCGGCTCGGGCCCTCGATCGTCTCGATCAGCTCGAGCAGGGTGAGCTCGGCCGGATCGCGCCGGAGTCGGTATCCTCCGAACTTGCCGCTCGTCGATTCGACGAGTCCGGCCCGGGCGAGATCGCCGAGCACCTGGGGCAGGAACCGGTCGGGGATCGCCATCCGCTCCGCGATCCGACGGCTCGAGACGGGCACGTCCGGGCTCACCGAGAGCAGCAGGCAGGCCCTGATCGCGTAGTCGGTCCGCTTCGTGAGGCGAAGTCGCATCGAGCCCTTCCCCGGGCGGGTCGCCGGTCCGCAGGAGGCGGACCGATCGGGCATAATCGAACACTAACTTACTTAGTGTTGTCAAGAGGCTGCAGGCGCGA
>CAYMBB010000088.1:0-8750 GCA_964388515.1 uncultured Anaerolineaceae bacterium | reverse complement strand
TCGGGCCGGGACATCCGGGTCGGTCGCGGCGGCGTGCCTCCTCTCGCCCCGACCAGACTGACCTTCCTCGTGCGTGGAATCGCCCGTTTCGGGGCACGTCGCAACCTTGCCCGGGCCCGAGGTCTTGCCCCGACCACCATGTGATTCGAGGCGCAGCACGCCCGGCCCGAAGGCCGCGTCCCAGCCCCGCGCCCTCGCCGCGGCGGTCAGCACGAACGTGAAGTCGTTCGCCCCCAGGACATCGATCCGCTCGAACACGGCTTCTGCGATCGCATGGCGTCCGGCATCTGACGTCCTCGCCCACAGCTCAGGCAGCGACTCGAGGTACGCACGCGCCTCGGCGGCCGTGGGGATCCGTGACGTCCGAGCCACCGCCGCCGCGGCGTCGGCGTCGAGGCGGGCCAGCGTCGCCTCGAGCTTGCCCAGGTCGCGGTCCTTCGCGAACCGCAGCGCCGCCTGCTCGCGCTCCCGCTTGATGCGCGCCCGGACTAGGACGTCGCCCCCGTCGTCGTCGGGGCGCTTGGCCATCGCAACAGTGCTGGCCTTGAGCGTCGACGAGACCGCCACGTGCTCGAGCGCTCGACCGATCGCGTCCTCGTACACCTCGATCTTGTACGACTCGCCCCGGACCCGCGGGTCGAGTGTCTCGCCATCGCGCTGGATCCGCCCTCCCACGACCTTCCCGTTCGCGCTCATGTAGTCCTCCTTGGCGGCATAGGACGACATGGGCTCGGCGAGCCAGCGGCTGTAGCCGAGGATCTCGAACTGCTCCGGGTTGATGAGCTCTGGCCATGTGACGTGGATCCGGCGCGCGGTCTCGTCGGCCTTGCGCGCCTTGTTGCGGCAGACGCCCGCGAAGTAGCGGGAAACGGCCGCCCGCTCGATCGGCTCGTCCCGGCGCTTGCCCCAGCGCCAGCCTGCGATCCGCACCGCGTCAAGGACCTCCGACGTCGGCAGCAGGCGTAGGAACTCGAGGACAGTACCGTCCTTCGGGAACGCAACATCCGCCTCCCAGTGCCGCACACCCTCGTCGTCGGTCCAGGAACGGCCGTCGAACTCGTCGGTCCAGGCGTCCCACACGCGGTCCAGCTCGGCCCGAAGCTGAGCCTCGAGCTCGTCCTGCCATCGTCGGTAGTCGGCCATGAGCTCCGCACGCAGGCGCACCGCCTCCACGCTCTCGGGCGTGACCCCGGGCAGGGCAACCTCGAGCGGGACATCTGACTTGCCCCGGTTGCATGAGAAGCACGCAGTCACAAGGTTGGAGGGATCATCCGTTCCGCCATTGGCGCGCGCCAGAACGTGGTCGACCTCGACGACAACCGCGGGCATGCCTTGACCGCAGTAGACGCACGCGAAGCGGTCCCGCTTGAGGATCTCGAAGCGCAGGCGCTTGGGCAGGCTGCTCATCCCGCGATCGTTGCACGCCGCCCGATCAGCAATGAGGTCGAGTCGGTGTGCTGGCGGGAGGAGCGCCGAGGCGAAACCGCGCCGAGGGTCAGGTGCTCGGGGAGCCCGCCTTCTGCAACCTCGCCCCGATGGGAATGGCTGGGCCAACGGCAAGGAACGCGAGCAGTCCTGCCTGGCGGTCTCGTCGGGACGGCGTCCGCGCACGCGCCCGAACGGCGGATCGGGATGACCCGGCGAGCGAGTCTGCGACGCTACCCGCGGCGCTCATATGGCGGGAGGGCACGGTCGAGCGCAGTGGCGAGCTCTTGGACCTCGGCGGGCGACAGGATCTGCGGCTCGGCCGAGAGGCGCTTGGCGATCGACTTGGCGTCGGTCACCAGGATGCCGCCCGTCCGCTCGCCGCCGGAAACCGTGCGGTTGCCGATGCAGATCACGGGCACCACGGTCAGGCGGTGGGCGTTCATGAACGCTGCGGCCGTGACCTGCAGCAGGAGCGCCTGGTCCGTCACCTGCCGCACGACGTCGGTCTCCGTCCGGTTGCCGACGTCAAGCCGGCCGGCGATGACCTCGACGCCTCGCCCGCGGTGCTTGGTCTCGACGACGAAGACGCCGGGCGGCCCGATCGTGACGGCGTCGATGTTGCCACCCCGTCCGATGAACCGTCGGTCGTAGAGGGTCACGAAGCCGAGCGGCTCGAGCGAGTCGAGCCGGGCCCCGACCGCCCTCTCGGCCTCGGCGCCCTTGCCCCACCAGACAACCTCCGTCGGCAGGTATCGGGTCAGATAGACGATGGCGACCACGGCGACGACCAGGCCGACGATCGCGGCTACGCGCACGTCCGCGGTGGCCCAGGCCGTCACGAGGAAGCCGATCGCGGCGAACAGGACCGGGAGCGCGGCGAACACCGCGAACATCTGCTTCATGCGTTCGCGGAACGCCGTACGCTCGCGCTCGAACTGCGCCTGCGCGGACTCCCCGGCTGCCGGCCTGTGCGGCGTGATGTCGCCCTCGTCGATGTTCACGATCTCGGGGCACGAGAAGTCGCTGCACCTCCACAGGGGCCGGCCGGTGCGCGGACCGACCTTGGCCACCGCCCGGACCATGGGCGACCCGCAGCGGCTGCACTCCCTGGCTTCTGCCACCATCCCCCGTCACGCTCCACGTAGGTCGAACATCGCCGATGATCGTATCCATCCCGACCTGACGCTGACTGCCCTCGCACGCCGCCAATCGAGCCCGCAGAGCATTGCCAGCGCCACCGGATTATCTGGGGTTGATGCCTTCGTCCGCACGACCGGAGGCTGGCGTGCTCGGTCTCGGGTTCCCGGCCGGCGAACCACTCAGAACTTGGCCGGGGTGAGATCGATCCGCAGCTGCTCGGCAAGTGTTGCAAGCTCGTCGGGCGGCATCCGATCACCCAGGTAGGCGACCAGGTCCTCCTGGCGGGGCTGCCCGAATACCAGGCGGTAGGCGGCGAGTGACGCCCGCAGGCGGCGCAGCTGCTCGACCTCCCGGGTGAGCGGCACGAGCGGCACCTGGCGCTCGATCTTGGCGTCCCCCTCGAACACCCAGAACGGCTCGATGTCGCGGAGGTCCCTGTTCCGCACGTGCGCCGACGCCTCGGCGAACATCGCGTGCCAGGGGTCGACCGCCCGACGGCCGAAGGCCGCCTCACCATGGCGGGCTGCCAGGTTCTTCCGGATGGCGTGGCCCTTGAAGCGGTGGACGCGGCCCTCGCGCTGCTCGAGGTCGACCGGATTGGCCGGCAGGTTCCAGTGCACCACGGCGTGGCAGTAGGTGTGGAAGTCGAGACCCTCCTGGCCCACCGAGGTCGAGGTCAGCACGAACGGCCAGAACGGTGAGTTGAAGGCCGCCCGCACGCTCGACGCCCGCTGGAGCACCTTGTCGTCGTCCGTGGCATCGCGCCCAAAGCGCACGGCGAAGCGGACCCGCATTGGCAGCGGGTCGAACGCGAGGGCGTCATCCCGGACGCTGACCTCCTCTGGGCTGTACGTGACGGCCTTGACCGACACCGCCTCATGCACGGCATCGGCGACGCGTTGAGCGATGACCGGCGCGTCGCGGTCGAGCTGCCCGAGCCACTCCGGGAGCAAGTGGACGTACTCGTCGAGCACGGCCTGGACGTTGCCGCTGACCCCCTCCTCGGCTACCCGCCGCCAGTACGCGTCGTCGCTCGTCGCGCTGCCGCGGAGCAGTGTCATCACCTCCGGGACGTTGAACAGGGTCCGGAAGCCCCACGCGATGCGCAGGGCGGCGTCCCGTGATGCTGGCGCGGCGATGTCCGGCCGCGTGCCCTTGATTCGGCCGAGCACCCGCGCGATCGACCGGAGGGCGCAGACGCCGGGCCCGCCGACCGCCAGCGCCGCGACGGCTTCGGCGAGGTCGGACGGGACGCGGCCGAGCCGCGCTGGCGGACCATCACGAACGACCTCGAGGGCGAGCCGCACGTGCTCTGCCCACGCGCCCGCGTCGTCGCCGTCCGCATCGGAGCCGTCGGACGCGCCCGGACTGGCAAGCACGGACGACCTCGAGCCGAGCCACTCGACGGTGGCGGCCCGCGGCCACCGCCGCCGGTCGAGCAGGAGCGGCGCGAGGGCGTACCAGCGCTGGTCCTCGGGTCCCTCGGTCGGTGCGCCACGCGTGATGGGCGCGAGGGCGTCCGCGATCCGGCGTCGGGCCTCATCGAGCACGGCCTTGGCGGTCACGGGCTCGCCGCGGCGCGCGGCACGGAGCTCCCGGGCGATCGCGAGTGGGTCGGCGATCTCGGCGAGCACTACGCACGGGTAGAGCAGGGCGAAGGTCGACATGCCGGCTGGGCCACTCTCGCCCCGCCGGATGGCCAGGAGGCCGCGCAGCTTCGCCCGCTCCTCGCGCAGGTTGCGCACGTCGAGGCCGCGGCTGCGCATCATCTGGCGCTCGGCCTCGTAGCTCAGGAGCACCGAGATCGCGTCGGGCACGACGTTCCAGCTCGAGAAGATCAGGCGCTTGGTGAGCGTCTTGGCGGCCTCGGTCGCCCATGCCCCGCGCCCCTCGTAGTAGGGCAGCGCGGGCGGCATCCAGAGGAGCTGCCACGCCCCGGACCCGACCGTCTCTGCAGCAAGAGCCCGGAGCCGGGCGTTCCCAGGATCGACGGCCTCATACGCCTCGACCGCGTCCTTCGGCAGCAGGGTCGAGAGGTCGACCTTCTCGACGAGCGCGGTGTCGGCGGCAGCCCCTCTGAGCTCGCGCTTGAGCTTGTAGTCGTTCATGAAGTTGAGCAGGTAAGGCGACGACTTCCAGAAGTCGGTGACGTCGCCCGTTCGCAGGTGGCGGCTCACGCGGTCCACGGTCGCGAACGCGCGGACATCGCTGGCCGCGAGGCTCGCCCCCGCGAGCTCGTGGTCCGCGAGCATGCCGCTCCGGTCGCTCGTGACCGCCAGGCGCTCGGTGCGGACCATCACCCGGCGGAGGCGCGCCTCGATCAGGCGCTTCCAGCGCAGCAGCGCGCGGTTGTCGCCCGAGCCGACGTCCATCAGCGCGCGCCGGAACTCGCGCAGCTCGACCGCAAAGGCCCGTGTGTCGTCGGGGCCCATGAGGAACCGCGCCGTGCGGAGGAAGTCGGCGTAGTGGTCGTCCTCCTGCTCGTCGCGGAGCGTGTACATCTTGTAGGGCGTCGCCGAGAGGAGGAGGACGCGCGCCTGGGTGTTGGTCTCCGCGTCCCGCTGGCTGAACAGGTGGTGCGTGAGGTGGCGGATGTCGTCGGGGTTGTCGGGGTCCGGGTCGTCGAGGAGCTCGCGGAAGCGCTGGAACTCGTCGAGGATCACGAGGTCGGGCTCGAGTGCCTCCACGCACGACCGTGCAAGCGTCAGGCGCAGGTCGCGCACGACGTTCTGGCGCTCGTTCCAGTCATCGGCGAAGTCGTCGGGGTCGAACCGATCGACCAGCCGCTGGAATCGCCGGAGGAGCTCCGGCGTCGACTCGAGCTCGCGCTTGTACGCGTCTGCGAGGCCCTTGTCGAGCCGGTGCGTGCCGGTCTCGGCGACGGCGGGGGTCCAGTGGACGCCGTTGCGGAACCTGTCCTCGCGCTGGCCGCCCCGCAGCGCCCGATACGCGCCCGGGCGGTCGAGCGACTCCCCGAACACGTACTCCAGGAGCCGGAACACGACGGTCCGCTCGTCCGAGCGCCCGCCGCGGTCGCCCATGTTGAAGCTCGTGCCGGGCGTCAGTGAGACGAAGTTGAGGCCGTTCGCGTCGAGCTCGTGGAGCTGGCGCGGGAGCAGCGTGATCCGCGTCGGGCGCTCGAACGCCTTGTCGCCGGTGACGTTGAGGCGCCGGATGTTCTGGGCCGCGATCGCGGCGTTCGAGCAGATGTAGATGACGTCGATGCGGCCCGTGCCCGCTTGCTGCAGGTGGTTGATCGTCTTGGCGATCAGGCCCCGGGCGACCAGCGTCTTGCCGAGCCCGACCTCGTCCGCCACCAGGAACCGCGTCGCCGGGTCGGGCTCCCGCTGGTACATCGCGCGGAACACGTGCTCCACGGTCCGCTTCTGGAAGGCCTTGAGCCCGGCCATGACCTCGGTCTCGATCCGGGCGCCGTCGATGTCGCGCATCAGCGAACCCCCGCGTCGCTAAGGGCCGCGGCTATGGGTGTCCAGATCGCGTCCCAGCCCGCCGGCAGCAGCCCGTCCCCGTTGCCGGCCCGCGAGATCTCGCCCAGCACGCGCTCGATGTCGCGCAGGCGATCGGGATCCCGCGCGTAGGCGCGCACCAGCGGCTCAAGGAGGGCACCGCTCTCGAAGGCGGCGAGCCAATCCCCGTGCCCAGTTGGGCCAGCCCCGTGCTCAGCGACATCGAGCGCCTCGTCGAGGTCGCCCAGCAGGAGCAGCAAGAACCGGATTAGGCTCGCCCGGTCGCTCAGGATCGAGGCTAGGACGCGCTCCGCGCGGCCCTCGGGCGCTCCCGTGAGTTCGGCAATCACCGCGAAGCGCACGTTCAACGGACCGGCCGCGAGCGACACGCCGAAGTACGGGGTCACGCCCTCCTCGCTGAGGTCGAAGGACGCACTGAGGCCCGCGCTCAGCTCCGGCGTGCAGCCGGCGCCGGTACCGACCGTGGCCGGCCAGACCTGGAGCTCGACCCCGGCCAGGTCGAGGTGGTCAAGGGTCCCGTTGACGGGCTCGCCCTGCAGCCTGAGGGTCCACCGGCCGTTCGCCGTCCTGGCGCAGGCCGCCTTATATCGGAGGCCGCCGATCGTGCAGCGCAGGGAATCGAGGCGCTCGGTGAGGATCTCATCCTGCGTCTTCGGCCGCTCGTCCTCGCGCGAGGAGTCATACGGCTCCACGATGTTACGAAGGCCGATCCGGCCCGTTCGATCGCCGATCACGGCGTCTACACCACAGTCCCGCTTCCGCCCCCCGAGCTCGACGAGGAACTCGACGTTGCCATGGAGCGCGGCATCGGTGGCGTTGGCGGACCCCGTCCATAGGCGACCTTGCCAACCTGCGTCGGCGACGTAGACCTTGGCGTGGAGGCCGATCAGTCGGTCACCAGGCGCCTGGCCCTGCAACGGCGAATCCGCAGTGTCGACGTCCGCCGGTGCCGCGTTCGCGTCGCTGGCCAGCACCAAACGCTCGGCGAGGTGAGCGAGCGCCTTGCGGCCCACACGGTCGATCTCCTCGGGACGCGAGACGAGGATGGACCCACGCCGCTTGCGGGTCAGGGCGGCGATGGCACCACCCGTGAGAAACGGGGAGATCACGAGCATCCGGTCGATCCGGCCACCAAATGGGTGGCGGTCTTCCGTGTCGTAGCCCAGCGGCCAGAAGCGGACCGATGAGAAGCCGTCGGGCAGCGTCCAGGTGGCGCGCGCGAAGTCGGCGCCCAGCGACCGGACTGTCGCCGCTCGTGCGTCTGGGACCGTCCGCACCGGATTGGCTAGGTCCACGAGCGCGTCGGCGAACTCCGCCAGCTCCGGGTGGCGCACCTCGGTGCTCGGGACGCCGTCGAGGCGCAGGAGTGTGTCCCACGAGCGATCCGGCGTCAGGTTCCGGCTCAGACACAGAAAGCGGAGGCTGACGGCATCGGTCTCGCGATCGCGGTAGCGCAGGTACCAGACCTTGGGGTGGAAGATCGCCTTCGGGCTCGGCGGCACGACCGCGTAGACGGCCTCCTCCAGGTAGACCATCAGGCGCTGGTCGATCGGCGGGACGGTGACCTGACCGGCGCCGTGGAACAGCGTGATCCGCTGGCTGTGCTCGCGGAGGGCCTGGAGCATCGCGACGGGGTCGGCAACGGCACTGCCGTCGGCACGCTGACGATCGAACATCGCGAACGCGACCGGCGCCGTGAGGAGCGACACGAGGTCGAGCGAATATGTCGTCCCAACGGCCGCGTCCAGCTGGTGGCCGAGGGGTGGACGGAGGGCGTCGAGGAGCAGCGATCGCCCGTCGGGTTCGAGCATCAGGGCAGCTCCAGGGGCTGTTGGGCGCCGCGGAGGATGTCCATCACGATGCCCTTCGCCTGGTCCCACCGGTAGGTCAGGCGGCCGAGACTCGAGGCACCCGACCATCGCTCCAGGGCGCGCTCGTTGTGGAGGCGGGCAAGGGCGCCCTTCGTCTGGCGCTCGCGGTACCGGATCAGCTCGCGGGCCACTTGGTCATGCACGACAGTGGCCGGGCTCTGGCGGGCTCGTTCGATCCAGTGCCGGCTGAACTCGCGGGCCTTGTGCGGAATGCCGGGGTCAAGCTCCAGCAGCCGGACCCACAGGTCCTGCTGATCCCAGTCGGCGAGCGCGTCCGCGTCGGCCGCCATGTCCGCGGCCCACCGTCCGAGCAGCTCGCCGTAGCGGTCGACGCGACTTGCGTCGGCGGTCGCGAAGTGGGCGGCCGACGCCTCAGCCAAGAGCCGGTTGTACAGGAGTGCCGCGCCCTCCATGACCAGCGAGTACAGCCGGGCGTGCTCGATGTCGTCGTGGAGCCGCTGGGGGAGCGCGCCGGTGCCGAGCTCCCACGGCGCCTTCGCGCTCGACTTGCGCGACGTCTGGGGCGTGAGACAGGCGGCCAGCAGTGAGTCGGGCGCCGATCGGCGGACTCGCTCGATCAGGAAGTCGGCCTCTGTGGCCGTCAGATCGAACGTTGTCGCCTCGAGCAGGCCCGCGGGTCGCGGCGGGAGCGAGGGCAGCCAGTTGTGGCGCGCCGGGTTGATGAGCTCTCCGCCGTCGGAGGTACGTGCCTCCCGCTCCTCGCGGTAGTGGGCGGCGGGCGAGGTGTGGTACCGGTCGGTGGTCCCCGCCAAGAGGCAGATGCCCCAGAGTCCCAGGCCGGACACTGTCTCTTATAGACCTA
>CAYMBB010000087.1:0-8845 GCA_964388515.1 uncultured Anaerolineaceae bacterium | reverse complement strand
ATCGCCCTGAGCGGCCTGCCGGGCGCCGCGGCCCTCGGCCGGATCCTGCGCCGGCTCGAGATCGTGACCGTGCGCGACCTCCTCTTCCACCTGCCCCGACGCTACGAGGATCTGCGCGAGATGCGCACCCTGGCCGAGCTGGTGACGGTCGAGGAGGGGACGCCGGTCAGCGCCCGGGTCCAGGTCCGCAGCCTGCGGGTCGAGCAGACGATCCGCCGGCGCGTCCAGCGCACGACCGCGCTCCTCGCCGACGGCAGCGGCGAGGCCGAGGCGACCTGGTTCGGCCGGCGGTACATCGAGCGACGGCTCCACGAGGGCGACTGGGTCGTCATCAGCGGGCGGCTGAAGCGACGGGGCTGGACGACCGTCTTCGACAACCCGGAGTTCAGCCCCGACGACGGGAGCGCCGTCCTTCACGCCGGCCGGATCGTGCCGATCTACCGGTTGACGGCCGGCCTGACCGTGACCCGCCTGCGGGCCGTGATCCGGGCCGCGCTCGACCGGGCCGGGTGTCACTACCCCGAGTACCTGCCCCGGGACCTGCTCGCCGCCGAGAACCTGGCCTCGATCGCGGCCGCGATCGAGGCCGCCCACTACCCGGCCACGTTCGAGGAGCGCGACGCGGCCCTGCGCCGGCTCGCCTTCGACGAGCTGCTCGCGCTCCAGGTCGGGATGGTCGCCCGGCGCCGCCAGCGCGAGCGTGCGACCGGCGCGTCGATCCGGGTCGGTGACGCCGTCGACCGCGAGATCCGGGCCGCGCTCGGGGAGGCGCTCGGGCGGCGGCTCGGCCGGCCGGTCGAGCTGACGGCGGACCAGCAGGGCGCGATGGGCGCGATCCGGGCCGACCTCGCCTCGGGCGAACCGATGCTCCGCCTCCTCCAGGGCGACGTCGGTTCGGGCAAGACCGCGGTCGCGGCCTACGCCCTTGCCCTCGTCGCCCGCTCCGGGCAGCAGGGCGCCCTCCTCGCCCCGACCGACCTGCTCGCCCGCCAGCACGCGGCGACGCTCCGGGACCTGCTGGCCGGGCTCGGCCTCGAGGTCACTCTGCTCACCGGTTCACTCGGCGGCGAAGGGACGAAGGCAGCCGTGGCGGCGATCGCCAGCGGTGAGGCCCGGGTGGTGGTCGGCACCCATGCCCTGATCCAGGAGCGCGTGACCTTCGCCCGCCTGGCCCTGGCCGTGATCGACGAGCAGCACCGGTTCGGGGTCGAGCAGCGCGCCCAGCTCGAGGCCAAGGGCGCCCACGGGACCCCGCACGTCCTGCTGATGACCGCGACCCCGATCCCCCGAACGCTCGGCCAGGTGCTCTACGCGGACCTCGACGTCTCGGATCTGCGCACGCCGCCCGAGGGGCGACTGGCGGTCCGGACGGCGATCCGGCGCTCCTCGGAGGTGGCCCGGCTGTGGGCGTTCGTGCGGGCCGAGGCGGCGGCCGGCCACCGCACGTTCGTGGTCGTGCCGGCGATCGAGGAGACCGAGGACGAGGCCGCCGTCGCCGCCACGGCGGAGGCGGAACGGCTACGAGAGCTCCTGGCGCCGCTCCGGGTGGGCCTCGTCCACGGCCGGATGCGGGCGGCAGAGCGTGATGCGGCGCTCGTCCGGCTGCGCGACGGCGAGCTCGATCTCCTCGTCGGCACGACCGTGCTCGAGGTCGGGGTCGACGTGCCCAGCGCGACGGTCATCGTGATCGAGGGGGCGGAACGGTTCGGCCTCTCGCAGCTCCACCAGCTGCGTGGGCGGGTCGGGCGGAGCGACCTCCAGTCCTACTGCGCCCTCGTCTCGGACGTCGCGGAGGGGACGGTCGGCTGGGCCCGACTGCGGGCGGTCGAGCAGACCACCGACGGGTTCGCGCTGGCCGAGGCCGACTTCGAGCTGCGCGGCGAGGGCGACGTGCTCGGCCTGGCCCAGAGCGGCCTGCCCCGGCTGCGGGTCGCCTCGCTCCAGCGCGAGGATCATCGTCGCCTGGCGCGGGAGGCGCGCCGCCACGCCGAGGCGCTCCTCGACGCCGAGGGCCGGCTCCGGCCCGGTGCCGGGGCCGGGCTGGCCCACGAGCTCGAGCGCGGCTGGCTGGCCCGGGTGGCGGCCGGTGAGCCGGCGAGTGGCGCCTGATGGCCGACGCCGGCCGGGTGATCGCCGGACGGGCGGCCGGCCGCCGGCTCCTGGCCCCCGGTACCGGCACCCGGCCGCTCGGCGACCGGGTGAAGGAGACGCTCTTCGCGATCCTCGAGCCGGACCTGCCCGGGGCCCGCGTCCTCGACCTCTTCGCCGGCAGCGGTGCTGGGGGGATCGAGGCGCTCTCCCGGGGCGCCGCAGCTGCGGTCTTCGTCGAGCGCGAGCCACATGCCGCCCGAACGATCGAGGAGAACCTCCGGCGGTGCGGTCTGGCCGGCGACTCGGCGATCGTGCGCCGGAGCGAGGTGCGGGCGTACCTGGCCGGCCAGGCGGTCCAGGACGGTCCGTTCGACCTCGTCCTCGTCGACCCGCCCTACGCCGAGCCGGAGCTCCTGCTCGAGGTCCTCGGGCGACTCGGCGACGAGCATGCCGGCCGGCTGCTCCGGCCGAACGGACGGGTCGTGGCCAAGTACTTCTGGCGCGACCGCCCGCCCGACTCGATCGGACTGCTAGCATCGGACCGGACGCGGCGGTTCGGTGAATCGGCCCTCACCTTCTATCGCCGCAGGTCGCCGGACGCAACCGTCCGGTCCGAACAGGAGGGCGCATGAGCGTCGCGGTCTATCCGGGCTCGTTCGATCCCGTCACCCACGGCCACCTGGACATCGTCCGGCGTGCCGCCGGCGTGTTCGACCGACTGATCATCGCCGTCCTGGCCAACCCGCGCAAGACGCCCCTGCTCGGGGTCGAGGAGCGGATCACGGTCATCCGCCGCTCGCTCGACGAGACGGCCGTCGACGCGGACCGGCGGATCGCGGTCGAGGCCTTCGACGGCCTGACGGTCGAGTTCTGCCGGGCCCGCGGGGCGCGCTTCATCGTCCGTGGCCTGCGCGCCATCTCTGACTTCGAGAGCGAGCTCCAGCTCGCCCACAACAACCGCAAGCTCGCCCCCGAGGTCGACACCGTCTTCTTCATGACCGCCCTCGAGCACAGCTACGTCAGCTCGAGCCTGGTCAAGGAGATCGCGCTCTTCGGCGGCGACGTCAGCGGCATGATCCCCGCCCCGGCCGCCGAGCGCCTCCTGGCCGCGCTGCGGCCTTCTGGCCCGGCCGGCGAGGTGCGATAATCTCGACACTCGCGCCGCCGTCGGCGCCGCAGCCCAGGAGGGCGGTCCGATCGACATCATCTTCCTCGTCGAGCGTCTCGAGTCGCTCCTCGCCAACGGGAAGAAGCTGCCGCTCACGAGCAACGTCGTCGTCGACCAGGTCGCCGCGCTCGACCTCATCGATCAGCTTCGAGTCGCCGTGCCGGAGGAGGTCCGGGCCGCCAAGCGGATCAACGCGGAGGGCGAGCGGATCATCGAGAAGGCCCAGGAGGAGGCCGAGCGGATCATCGCCCGGGCCCAGGAGCAGGCGGCCTTCCTGATCGAGGAGCGCGGCCTGACCGAGGCCGCCCGGGACGAGAGCCGGCGGATCGTCGAGCTCGCCGAGCGCGACGCGGAGGAGGTCCGCCGCGGTGCCGACGAATACGCCGCCTCGGTCCTGATCGGCCTCGAGGGCGATCTCGTCCAGACGCTCCAGAGCATCAAGAAGGGGATCGCGATGCTCGACGAGCGACGGGCCGCCCTGCGCGGGGCACCGGCGACGGACGAACCGGACGACGACGACCGCTACGCCGACGAGGACGAGGACGAGCCGGAGGGCGCGCGGCGGCCGGTGCGCCCGTGACGCCCGGGCTGGCGGCCGAGCTGCTCACGTACAACGTCGCCGGCCTGCTCGGCGAACCGCCCGGCTCGTCGCGGACCTATGCGATCGCCGGCGTCATCCTGGATCTCGGACCGGACCTCGTCCAGGCCGACCCGGTCGAGGGTTCGGTGCGTGTCGCCCGGACGAACCGGGGGATCCTCGTCACCGGCCGGTTGACGACGAGCCTGGCGATGGCCTGCAGCCGCTGCCTGCGCGAGATCGAGGTGCCGCTCGCCGTGATGCTCGAGGAGGAGGTCCTGCCGAGCATCGACCTGGCGACCGGGCTGGCGCTCGACACGAGCGCCGAGCCCGACCTGCCGCGCCTGACCGATCATCACGAGCTCGAGCTCGAGCCGCTCGTACGCGAGGCGATCCAGCTCGCCGAGCCGATCGCCCCGCTCTGCCGGACCGACTGCCCCGGGCTGTGCATCGTCTGCGGCCGCGAGCTCGCCGAAGGCGACCACGAGCACGGGCCGGAGACGATCGACCCCCGGCTCGAGGCGCTCCGGGGGTTCCGGGTCGACGATGGCGGCGATCCGGGGTAGACTCCGCCGTCGGCCCCGCCCGATGGTCGTTCATGCGCCCGGCCTGGCCGTTCCGAACCTTGCTTCCCCGGGCAGTCCTCGAGTGGACCGCTCGACCAACGTCACTCGAACGGAGGATCACGCACGATGGGTGTACCGAAGCGCAGGGTCTCCCACGCCCGGCAGGGAGACCGGCGGAGTCACCTGGCGATCTCGACCCCGCGGCTCGAGGAGTGTCCCCACTGCCACGAGTCGAAGTTGCCGCACCGGGCCTGCCCGACCTGCGGCTACTACGCCGGACGGGCCGCGATCGAGGTGAAGAAGCCGTCGGAAGAGTCCGCCTCCTGAACCGGTGGACCTGAGCTCCGTCCGCACCACGGGGGAGGAGAGGAACGTCCGGGTCGCGGTCGACGCGATGGGCGGTGACCACGGCCCGGAGGAGGTCGTGCCGGGCGCGCTGCTCTACGCCCGGGAGCATCCGGGTGACACGATCATCCTCGTCGGTCGGACCGAGCGCGTCCGGGCGATCGCCGGGCGAGACGCGCCGGCGAACGTGACCTTCGTCGAGGCCGGCGAGGTGATCGCCATGGACGAGGCACCCGCGCTCGCCCTGCGCGAGAAGCGGGACGCTTCGATCGTCGTCGCCACCGGCCTGGTCAAGCGCGGCCAGGCCGATGCGGTCGTGACGGCCGGCCACACCGGGGCGGGGATGGCCGCCGCAGTCCTCGGGCTCGGCCGCTCGCCCGGCGTCGACCGACCGGCCCTGGCGGTCCAGATGGTCACCGATTCGGGCCCGTTCGTCCTCCTCGACATCGGCGCCAACCCTGATTCGACCGGGGCGAACCTGTTCCAGTACGCCCACATGGGCGCGATCTTCGCCGAGCGCGTGCTCGGTGTGCGCGAGCCCCGGGTGGCGCTCCTGTCGATCGGCGAGGAGAAGGGCAAGGGCGATGCCCGGATCCAGCGCGCGACCGAGCTGCTCGACGCCTCGGGCCTGAACTTCATCGGCAACGTCGAGGGCAAGGACCTCGTTCACCACCTGGCCGACGTCGTCGTCTGCGACGCGGTCCTGGGCAACGTCACGATCAAGTTCTTCGAGGGGCTCTCGACGTTCATCTTCGACCTCCTGCGGGCCGAGTTCCGGCGTCCCCCGCGCGGGCCGCTCGCCTATGCCCTGATGAAGCCCGGCCTCGACCGGATCCGGGCCGTCTTCGACTACGAGAAGCTGGGCGGCTCGCCGCTCCTCGGGGTCCGCGGGACGGTGATCATCACCCACGGCCGGGCGCGGCAGCGGATGATCTCCCATGCGGTCGCGGTCGGTGCCGCGGCCGCCCGGGCGCGCATCCCGGACCTGATCGCCGAGACGTTCCACCACCGCAGCGGGGAGGCAGCCTCATGAGCGGTCCGCAACTCCAGGTCGGTCGCCGGGTCGTGGTCGACATGGTCCGGCTCGCCGTCGAGGAAGTGCCGGGCGTGCTCCGGCTCGGTCGAGGCGGGCCGCGCTGGCGGAGCTGGCTCATCCGCGGCCCGATCCGGGTCCGGGTGCGCGAGGGCCGGATCGACGTCCGGCTGACGCTCGTCGCCCGTCCCGGCCACGACCTCGTTGCCCTCGCCGTTCAGGTGCGGGCAGCCGTGGCGGCCGTGATCGAGCGCCTGCTCGGGCTCGAGCCCGGCTCGATCACGATCGTCCTCGACGGTGTCGGGAGCTGACCACGCCCGCTCGCGGCGGGCCGGTCGCCGCCTCGCCCTCGCCTCGGTCTTCGAGGCCGAGTTCGGCCAGCGCACCGCGCCGGCGATCCTCGAGCGCCACCTGGCCACGGCCGAAGCCGACCCGGAGGCCGCGGCGCTCGCCCGGACCCTCGTGGCGGCGGTCGTCGAGCACCGCGACTCGATCGATGCCCTGATCGAGCGGATCGCGCCCCAGTACCCGGTCGTCCAGCTCGCCCGGATCGACCGCGCCTTGCTTCGTACGGCGATCGGCGAGGTGCTACACTCCGCGACGACGCCGGCCCGGGTGGCGATCGCCGAATGGGTCGAGCTGGCACGGATCTACAGTGGAGACCCGGCGCGGCGCCTGATGAACGGCGTGCTCGGGCGCATCGCAACGGAGGTGGCCACCGCGCCAGCCCGGCCGGGGCCCAAGCCATCAGATCGAACCCGCGGCAGGTAGCCGACGGCACCCCACTCCGAGGAGGGAGTCAGTGGCCAGCACGTACGATCGCCTGAAGAAGATCGTCGTCGAGCAGCTCGGCGTCGACGAAGACGAGGTCCGCCCCGACGCCTCGTTCGTGGACGACCTGAACGCCGACTCGCTCGACCTCGTCGAGCTGATCATGAGCCTCGAAGAAGAGTTCGGGACCGAGATCTCGGACGAGGATGCCGAGAAGATCCGCACGGTCCAGGACGCCGTCGACTACATCGACGAGCACGCCTCCTAGTCGAACCGGCCCGGTCGATCTCGTGCGGCCGGCCGCCGCGCTCGCGGCCCGGCTCGGCCTCGAGGTCCACGACCTCGACCTGCTCGAGCAGGCGCTCGTCCACAGCAGCTACCTCCACGAGCATCCCGAGGCGGCGAGCGCCCACAACGAGCGGCTCGAGTTTCTTGGTGACGCGGTCGTCAACCTCGTCGTATCCGAGGCTCTCTTCGCTCGCCATCCGGGCGACGACGAGGGGACGCTGTCGGCCCGGCGGGCGGCGATCGTGAGCACGAGCGGCCTGGCCCGTCTGGCCGGCCGGATCGAGCTCGGGTCGTGGCTCCTGCTCGGTGCGGGTGAGTCGCGGCGGGGCGGGCGACTGCGACCCTCGCTCCTCGCCTCGGGCTTCGAGGCACTGGCGGGGGCGCTCTATCTCGATCGCGGCTACGGGCCGACCCGCGACTGGCTGGTCGACCTGGCCCGCCCGGAGATCGAGGCCGACCTGCCGCTGGGCACCCTGAAGAGCCCGAAGAGCCAGCTCCAGGAGTACACGCAGCAGCGGCTCGGCCAGCGCCCGATCTACCGGATCGTCACGGTCAGCGGCCCGGACCACGCGCGCCTGTTCCGGATCGAGGTGCTCGTCGAGGATCAGGTGATCGGGGTGGGGGAGGGCCAGTCGCGGCGGGCGGCCGAGACGGCCGCCGCGGCCGCCGCCCTGGCCACCCTGGCCGGGCGTGACGGCCGGGACCGCGACGGGCGATGACCGGGCCCGGGCAGGTGGGCCTGACCGCCGCCGCGGGCGGTGACTCGTTCGAGCCCGCCAGCGCGGACCGGCCCGCCTCCGGGCGAGGAGGGAACTCCGCCCCCGCCCGCCTGCTGGCCCTCCGGCTCCAGGGGTTCAAGTCGTTCGCCGAGCGGACGGTGGTCGAGTTCGGGCCCGGGATCAGCGCCGTCGTCGGCCCGAACGGTTCGGGCAAGAGCAACCTCGCCGACGCGCTCCGCTGGGCGCTCGGTGAACAGGGACGGGCACTCCGCTCGCGACGCTCCGAGGACGTCATCTTCGCCGGCTCGGAGCGGCGGGCGGCGCTCGGCATGGCCGATGTGACGCTCGTGCTCGACAACGCCGACGGCCTGCTGCCGGTCGAGTACAGCGTGCTCGAGATCGGCCGTCGTCTCTACCGGTCCGGCGAGAACGACTACCTGCTCAACCGCCAGCGGGTCCGCCTGCGCGATCTCGTCGACCTGCTCGATGGTGCCCACCTGGCCGACAACGCCTTCCTGTTCATCGGCCAGGGGATGGTCGACCAGGCCCTTTCGCTCCGACCAGAGGAGCGGCGGCCGTTGTTCGAGGAGGTGGCCGGGGTGCGCCGCCATGAGCGCCGGCGGCGCCGGGCCGAGGAGCAGCTGGCCGAGGCCGAGGCGAACCTGGCCCGGGTCGAGGACATCCTGGCCGAGCTCCGGCCGCAGGCCCGTCGCCTGGCGGCCCAGGCCGAGCAGCAGGCCAGCCGGCGGAGCGCCGGCGAGGAGCTGGCGGCGGCGCTGCTGGCCGTGGCCCACGCCCGCTGGCACGAGGTGGCGGCCCGGGCCGCCGAGGCCGCGGCCCGACTGACCGAGGTCCGGGCGGAGGTCGATGGGGCGCTGGCCGACCTGGCCGCGAACGAGCAGGCCGCGGCCGCGATCAGGACCCGGCTGACGTCCCGCTCCGAGCTCGAGCGCGAGCGGCGCCAGGCACAGGCGGGGGCGCTCGCCGCGCTCACCGCCCATCAGCTCCGTCAGGCTCGGCTGGCGGCCGATCTCGAGGCGATCGAGCGCGACCGGCGCCGGCTCGAGGCCGAGCGACTCGCTGCCGAGGCGGATCGGGCCGCGCGCCGGCGGGAGCTGGCCGAGCCGGCGCCGGAGCCCGATCGCGCCCTCCAGGCGGCCGTGGCGGCCCCCCAGGCGGCGCCCGGCGCGGCGCTGGAGGCGCTCGCCGCCCGGCGCGCCGCGACCGCCGCCCGGGGCGACGAGCCGGCCGCGCTCCGACCCGCCGAGCCCGCCCGGGCAGCCGGGC
>CAYMBB010000086.1:0-8849 GCA_964388515.1 uncultured Anaerolineaceae bacterium | reverse complement strand
CGACCTGCGGGCGGTGCATCGCCTCGGCTGTGCCGGGGCGATCATCGGGCGGGCCCTGTACGAGGGTCGCCTCGAGCTGGCCGAGGCCGTTCGCGCCGTCAGCGACTGAACGCAGGGCCGCGCGCCGGCGGGCTCACCTCGGCCCGCGTGGTCGCCGGCCCGCCCGGCCGCGAGCCCGCGCGCCGTCAGCTCTTGGCCGCCTCGAGCTCCTTGCGGTGGGCCTCGATGATCTTCTCGGCGATGTGGGGCGGCACGTCCTCGTAGTGGTCGAGCGTGGCCGTGAACGTGCCGCGCCCGCCGGTCAGCGAGCGCAGCTCGGTGGCGTAGCTGAACAGCTCGGCCTGGGGTACGTGGGCAGTGATCACCTGGAACCCGTCGCCGGCCGGATCCATCCCCAGGACCCGCCCCCGCCGACCGTTCAGGTCGCGGTTGACGTCGCCCATGTAGCGCTCCGGGACACGGACCTGGACGTTCATGATCGGCTCCATCAGGACCGGCTTGCAGTCCATGACCCCCTGCTTGAGGGCCATCGAGGCCGCGATCTTGAACGACAGCTCGTTCGAGTCGACGGTGTGGTACGAACCGTCGTACAGGGTCGCCTTGAAGTCGATCAGCGGATAGCCGGCCAGCACCCCTTCGGCGGCCGCCTCGCGGATCCCCTTCTCGACACCGGGAAAGAACTGGCGGGGGACGACCCCGCCCACGATCTTCTCGGCGAACTCGACCCCGCCGCCCGGGTTCGGCTCGAGCTCGAGCCACACGTCGCCGAACATGCCGTGACCGCCGGTCTGCTTCTTGTACCGGCCGTGGACCTGCGTCCGGCCGCGAATCGTCTCGCGGTACGGGACGCGCGGGGTGCGGGTCACGATCGCCGCCCCGAACTTGCGCTTCAGGCGCTCGGCGATCACCGCGATGTGCGCCTCGCCCATCGCCACCAGGAGCTGCTCGCCGGTCTCGCTCCGGGTGACCCGCGCGGTCGGCTCCTCGTCGAGCATCCGCTGCAAAGCGCCGCTCATCTTGTCCAGGTCGGACTTCGTGAGCGGATCGATCGCCACGACCAGGGTCGGCTCGGGGAACGTGAGCGGCGGCAGGACGAGCGGCCGCTCACGGCTCGAGAGCGTGTCGCCGGTGGCGGTCACCGCCAGCTTGGCGACGGCCCCGATCTCGCCCGCCTTCAGCTCGCCGACCGGCTCCTGCTCCTTGCCGTGGAGGAAGAGGAGCTGGCCGATCCGCTCGTCCTCGCCCCGGTTCGCGTTCCAGGCGTGGCCCTGGCTGTGGAGTGTCCCCGACAGGACGCGCAGGTAGGTGAGCCGGCCCACGAACGGGTCGGCGGTCGTCTTGAAAACCCGCACCAGAAGCGGACCGTTCGGGTCGCTCGCCACCTTCAGCTCGGTCCCGGTCTTCGGGTCGGTCGCGCCGACCGGCGGCTCCTCGGCGGCATGGGGCAGGTAGCGCACGAAGGCATCGAGCAGGGCGCCGATCCCGATCCCCCTGGCGGCGCTGCCGACGAGCACCGGGGCGAGGATCGAGTCGCGCACCCCGCGGTGGAGGCAGGCCTCGAGCTCGGCGTCGCTGATCTCCTCGCCCTCGAGGTATTTCGTGAGCACGTCGTCGTCCGCCTCGGCCGCCGCCTCGAGGAGCTGGTCGCGGCGCCGGGCGACCTCCGCCCCGAGCTCGGGCGGGACGGGCACCTCGACCTCGCGCGTGCCGTCCCAGCGATAGGCCCGCCGGCGGACACGGTCGCCGTAGCCGCCGAACGTGCCGGCCGCACCGCGCGCGAGCGTGAACGGGGCGCGCGTGTCGGCGGCGGGGGCCCCAAGCGCGGGCGGGGCGGCGGTGGCACGGGCGTTCTCGCGGTCGCACTTGTTGATGAAGAAGCAGCCCGCCCGTCCGTTCGAGCGCCCGAGGGCGACGGCCGTCTCGAGCCCGGACTCGACCCCGCCCGAGGCGTCCATGACGAAGAGCGCGCTCTCGACCGCGGCGAAGCCCTCGACGACCTCGCCCACGAAGTCGGGGTAGCCGGGCGTGTCGACCAGCGTCACGCGCGTCCCGTCGTGCTCGAGCGAGGCGACGGCGAGGCTGAGCGACTCGCGGCGCTTCTGCTCCTCGGGCTCGAAGTCGAGGCTGGCCGTCCCGTCGTCGACCTTCCCCAGGCGGCTGATCGCCCCCGTCCGGAAGAGGAGCTGCTCGGCCAGCGTCGTCTTGCCCGACCCGGCGTGGCCGGCCAGGACGACGCTGCGCAGGTGGAGGAGGTCAACGCTCTTGGTCGTCATCGACTCGCGGTCCTCTCGTCTCGTGCGGGCTCCCGACGGGACCGGGATGCCCGGGCTGCGGTCAGTGGGCTGGTTGCGCCGGGGCGCGGACGCGGTCCAGCCATGATAGTCCGCTATACTCGGGCGCGATGTCAGGTCATTCCAAGTGGTCCCAGATCAAGCGCCAGAAGGGCGCCAACGACGTCCGTCGCGGGGCGCTGTTCACGAAGATGGGTCGCGAGATCGCGATCGCTGCCCGGGCCGGCGGACCCGACCCGGACGGCAATTTCCGCCTCCGGCTGGCGATCGAGAAGGCGCGCTCGGTGAACATGCCCGCGGACACGATCAAGCGGGCGATCGAGCGCGCCACCGGCGGCGGCGAAGCCGACCAGTACGAGGAGATCGTCTACGAGGGCTATGGCCCCGGCGGTGTGGCAATCCTGGTCGAGGCCCAGACGGACAACCGCAACCGGACCGCGGCCGAGGTCCGCTCGGTGTTCGCCAAGTCCGGCGGCCAGCTGGCCGGCTCGGGCGCCGTCGCCTGGCAGTTCGAGCCGCGCGGCGTGATCACCGTCTCGAAAGCCGCGGGTGATCCGGACGAGATCGCGCTCCTGGCGATCGACGCCGGGGCAGAGGACGTGGACACCGACGCCGACCCGATGGAGATCTTCACCGCGGCCGGCGACCTCGAGCGCGTCCGGCGCGCCCTCGAGGGGGCCGGAGTGGCGATCGAGTCGGCCGAGTCGGCGATGATCGCCCGCCAGACCGTCGAGCTCGACCCGGCCCGGGCCCGCCAGGCGCTCCGGCTGATCGAGGCGCTCGAGGACCTCGACGACGTCCAGCGCGTGACGGCCAACTTCGAGATCCCCGAAGAAGTGTTCGCCGAGGTCGCCGGGTGATCATCCTCGGGATCGACCCGGGGACCGCCTCGCTCGGGTACGGGATCATCGAGCGGACCGGCGCCCGGTTGCGCGCGGTCGACTACGGCGTCCTCCACACCTCGCCCCAGACCACGCTCCCGGAACGGCTGATCGCGGTCCACCGGCTCGTCAGCGACCTGATCGAGCTCCATACCCCGGCCGTCGTCGGCGTCGAACGGCTCTTCTTCAGCCGCAACGCCCAGACCGCGTTCGCCGTCGGCCAGGCCCGCGGCGTCGTCCTGCTCGCGGCCGCCCAGCATTCGCTCGCGGTCCGGGAGGCGACCCCGAACGTGATCAAGAGCGCGATCGCCGGCTACGGCGCGGCCGACAAGGAACAGGTCCAACGGATGGTCCAGCTCGTCCTCGGCCTGCCCGAGCGACCGAGCTCGGACGACGCTGCCGACGCGCTGGCGATGGCGATCTGGGTCGCCCACACCGAGCGGCCCGGCGAGCGCCTGAACTCGGGCCTGCTCGACCGCTCCGCGATCGCTCCGCTCGGGCGCGGCGAGACCCCCTACGAGCGGGCCGTGCGCGAGGCCATCGATCGCGATCGCGCGGCCTCCGCCAGTGGCGAGGCGGACCGGCCCCGCCGCCGGCGCGCCTCCTAGGCCCGGCGGTCGACCGGTGATCGCGTCGCTCGACGGGGTCGTCGGCGCGATCGGGCCCGATTCGCTGGTCATCGAGGTCGGCGGGATCGGCTACCGCGTGTTCGCCCCAGCGGCGGTCCTTGCCACGACACAGACCGGCGCGCGACTCAAGCTCCACACCTACCATCTCGTGCGCGAGGACCAGCAGGCGCTGTTCGGGTTCCGAAGCCCCGAGGACCTCGGCTTCTTTACCCTCCTCCTGACCGTCACCGGGGTCGGACCCAAGGTCGCCCTGGCGATCGTCGGCTCGCGCGCGGTGCCTGATCTCCAGCTGGCGATCCTGCAGCAGGACCAGGCGGCGCTCGTCTCGATCCCGGGGATCGGGCGCAAGCTCGCGGAGCGGATCATCTTCGAGCTCAAGGAGAAGGTCGCCGCCGCCGGCTCGGCCGCGCTGACGGCCGGCAGCAGCCCCGGGGGAGGGGAGGGCGAGGTCGTGGCCGCCCTCCAGGCGCTCGGCTACTCGCCGCCCGAGGCGCGCACCGCGGCCCGCGCCGCGCTGGCCGGGAGCGGGCCCGCAGCGTCGCTCGAGGAGCGGGTCAAGGCGGCCCTGCGGACGCTCGTCCGCGACTGAGCAGGGGATCGAACAGGTGTACGAAATCGCCCCCTGCATGGTAGACTGCCGGCGATGACGGACGACGCCTCGCGCATCCTCGCCGCGGACCTGCTCGACGAGAGCGATCCGGCCATCGAGACGACCCTCCGGCCGCGCAGCCTCGACGAGTACATCGGCCAGCGCGAGGTGAAGGCGAACCTGGCGATCCTCCTCTCGGCGGCGCGCCAGCGCGGCGAGGCGGCCGATCACGTCCTGCTCTACGGGCCACCCGGCCTGGGCAAGACGACCCTGGCCACGATCATCGCCCGCGAGCTCGGCGTGAACGTCCGCTACACCAGCGGCCCGGCCGTCGAGCGGGCCGGCGACCTGGCCGCGATCCTGACCGCGCTCGACGAGCGCGACGTCCTGTTCATCGACGAGATCCACCGCCTGAACCGGGCGGTCGAGGAGATTCTCTATCCGGCGATGGAGGACTTCGCGCTCGACGTCATGATCGGCAAGGGGCCCTCCGCCCGCTCGCTCCGGCTGACCCTGAAGCCGTTCACCGTCGTCGGCGCCACGACCCGGGCGGGACGGATCAGCAGCCCGCTCCGCGACCGGTTCGGGGCCACGTACCGGCTCGACTTCTACGAGGAACCGGACCTGACCGCGATCGTCGAGCGCTCGGCGCGGATCCTCGAGGTCGAGATCACGCCCGCCGCCGCTCACGCCATCGCGCGCCGCGGCCGGGGGACGCCCCGGATCGTCAACCGGCTCCTGAAGCGGGTCCGCGACCACGCCCAGGTCCACGGTGACGGACGGGTCGACGAGGCGGCCGTCCACGAGGCGATGCGGGCGATGGAGATCGACGACGAGGGGCTCGACGCCACCGACCGCAAGCTCCTGGCCGCGATCGTCCAGAAGTTCGGCTCCGGACCGGTCGGGGTGGCGGCCCTGGCCGCGGTCCTGGCCGAGGAGGTCGAGACGATCGAGGACGTGTACGAGCCGTTCCTCCTCAGGCTCGGCTTCATCGACCGCACCCCGCAGGGCCGGATCGCGACCGAGGCGGCCCGTCAGCACCTCGCCCGGCTCGGGATCGAGGTCCCACCCCCACGCCGGCCGGAGCCCGAGATGCCTCCGCTCTGGGACGAGGCGATCCTCGGCCCCGGGGAGCCGGCCTAGGTGGCGGCCGGATCAGGGCCCGCCGCCCGGTTCGAGGTCCTCGTCCCGCCGCCCGCGGACGGCTCGACCCAGGCTCGTCTCGGTCGCCTCGCGCTGACCCACGGCGTCGTCGAAACGCCCCAGTTCATGCCGGTCGGCACGAACGCGACGGTCAAGGCGCTCGACCCGGACGACCTCGTGGAGACCGGGGCGACGATCATCCTGGCGAACACGTATCACCTCTACCTGCGCCCGGGCCACGAGCGGATCGCCCGGCTCGGCGGCCTCCATCGGTTCATGGCCTGGGAGCGGCCGATCCTGACCGACTCGGGCGGCTTCCAGGTCGTCTCGCTCGGCGACCTGCGGGTCGTCGACGACGACGGGGTGACCTTCCGCAGCCACCTCGACGGTTCACTCCACCGGTTCACCGCCGAGCACGCGATCGCGGTCCAGGAGGCGCTCGGCTCGGACATCGCGGTCGCCTTCGACCAGCCCGTGGCGCCCTCCTCGCCGCGCCAGCTCGTGGCCGAGGCGACCGAGCGGACCCACCGCTGGGCCGAGCGCTCGCTGGCTGCCCACCGGCGACCGGACCAGGCGCTGTTCGGGATCGTCCAGGGTGGCCTCGAGCCGGACCTGCGGGCCGCCTCCACCCGGTTCATCGCCTCGCTCCCGTTCGACGGCATCTGCCTCGGCGGCCTGGCCGGCGACGAGACGCCGGCCCAGCGCGAGGCGACCCTCGAGCTGGCGATCCCGCTTCTGGCCGACGACCCGCGGCCGCGCTACCTGATGGGCCTCGGTTCACCGGCCGACCTGCTCGAGGCGGTCCACCGCGGGGTCGACCTGTTCGACTCGGTGATGCCGTCCCGGGTCGCCCGAAACGGTCAGCTCTGGGTTCCCGGAGGTCGGCTGAACATCCGCAACAGCCGCTTCCTCGATGATCCGGCGCCGGTCCAGGAGGACTGCCCGTGCCGCGCCTGCCGCCACTTCTCGCGCGCCTACCTCGCCCACCTGTTCCGGGCCCAGGAGCTGCTCGCCTACCGGCTGGCAACTTGTCACAACCTCACCTTCACCCTAGACTTCATGGCCAGGATCCGATCCGCCCTCCGGTCCGGGACGTTCTCTGCCAGCCTGCCCGCGCTTCGCGCGCGCGCCGGCCGGGTGAGCGGCAGCGAAGCCACGGTGCAGTCGGCGTGAAGCGGCAGTCTGTAGTCTGGTCACAGTGGAGGCGCACAGATGGGCACCCGGGATCGCCCCCACAGGGAAGCCAAGAAGAAGCCGAAGGACGCCGGCAAGCCGAAGATCCAGCCGCTCCTCGAGCCGCCTCAGCAGGTGGAGGTGGTCCGCAAGCCGCGCAAGCCGCGGGTCGTCGAGGAAGAGGCGGACCAGGGCTGACCGACCGGGCGGGGTCGCAGGACGTCCGCTCCGGCCACCCGCCGCGGTGGCGACCCGGCCAGCAAGACAGGAGCGAGACGGACCGATGGCGATGACCGGAGAGCGGGGGCTCGAGGACCGAAACGGCGCGAAGGCGATCGCGGAGCGTGGGCGAGCGGTCGACGCCGCGATCCTCGCGATCGAGAAGCAGTTCGGGCGGGGCTCGATCATGAAGCTCGGCTCGTCCGAGCGCCAGCAAATCGACTCGATCCCGACCGGATCGATCGCCCTCGACCTCGCCCTCGGCGTGGGCGGCATTCCGCGCGGCCGGATCACCGAGATCTTCGGCCCCGAGTCGTCGGGCAAGACGACCCTCTGCCAGCACGTCCTGGCCGAGGCGCAGCGCCGGGGCGGCGTCGTCGCGTTCATCGACGTCGAGCACGCGCTCGATCCGGGGTATGCCCGCGCCTGCGGGGTCAACGTCGACGAGCTGCTCGTCAGCCAGCCGGACACCGGCGAGCAGGCGCTCGAGATCACCGAGACGCTGATCCGCTCGGGTGGGATCGACTGCGTCGTCGTCGACTCGGTCGCGGCCCTCGTGCCGCGAGCGGAGATCGAGGGCGAGATGGGCGACTCGTTCGTCGGCATCCAGGCCCGGCTGATGAGCCAGGCGCTGCGCAAGCTGACCGGCGCCGTCAGCCGCTCGAACACCGCGCTCGTCTTCACCAACCAGCTGCGCGAGAAGATCGGCGTGATGTTCGGCAACCCCGAGACCACCACCGGCGGCCGGGCGCTGAAGTTCTACGCCAGCGTCCGGCTCGACATCCGGCGCGTCGAGACGATCAAGTCGGGGACCGAGTCGGTCGGCAACCGGGTCCGGGTGAAGGTCGTCAAGAACAAGGTCGCGCCGCCGTTCCGGGTGGCCGAGTTCGACGTCATGTACGGCGAGGGGATCTCCCGCGAGGGCGGCCTGCTCGACGTCGGGGTCGCCCTCGACGTCGTCACCAAGACCGGCGCCTGGTTCACCTTCGGCGACACCCGCCTCGGCCAGGGCCGCGAGGCGGCCAAGGAATTCCTGAAGGCGAACCCGATCCTGGCCACCGAGATCGACCGCCAGATCCGGGCCAAGATGACCGAGGTGCCGGTCCCGGTCGAGGGGATCGAAGAGGCCGACTGACGGAGACCTCGCGGTGAGCCAGGCCGGTGACGAGCGCCGCGCCCCGGCTCGTCGACGGCCGGTCGAGTCGCGCGCCGAACGGCGCGCCCGTCGGGCCGAGATCCGCGACCCGGAGGTCGTCCTCGGGGCGGCGCTGCGCTTCCTCGAGGTCCGCGCCCGCTCGGTCGCCGAGACCCGCCGCCACCTGCTCGCGGCCGGCTACGACGAGGCGCTCGTGGCCGGAGCGGTCGAGCGGCTGCTCGACCTGGGCATCCTCGACGACGCCTCGTTCGCCCGGGCCTGGGTCGCCTCGCGCGACCGGGCCCACCCGCGCGGCGAGCGCGCCCTGCGCGACGAGCTCGCCCGGAAGGGGATCGCGCGCGAGCTCGTCGAGCTCGTCCTCGTCGAGCGCGCCAGCGGCGCGGGGCTGGACGGCAGCGGCCGGACGGGCGGTCGGACGGGCAGTCGGACCGGGACCAGCGATTCCGACGCGGCGCTCGGCGCCGACGAGCGGGCCGCGACCGCGCTCCTCGAGCGTCGACGGGCCAGCCTGATCAGGATCGCCGAGCCGCGCCTGCGCCGCCAGCGCGCCTATGCCCTCCTGGCGCGCAACGGTTTCGATCCCGACGTCGCGGCGCGGGTCGCCGAGCGCTTCGCCCGGGAGTCGGACGACGACCTGCGCTGAGCGGTCGGCCTGCGCCAACGCCTGACCGGTGGAACGGCGCGTCAGTCTGATCCCCCCGGCATCGACGGGCGCCCCGCGGTTGACCCTGTGCCGCGCCGGGCCGTAGGCTACGCGCCAGAGCACCG
>CAYMBB010000085.1:7692-8951 GCA_964388515.1 uncultured Anaerolineaceae bacterium | reverse complement strand
ATGTTCCCGATCGGCAGCCGCTACTACGACTGGCGCTACGAATCCGAGCCCGAGCCGTTCATGAACGGGCGCCGGATCTACCACGCCCGGGGCAGGATCCTGGGTGGCTCGTCGAGCATCAACGGGATGATCTTCCAGCGCGGCAACCCGCTCGACTACGAGCGCTGGGCGCGCGATCCGGGGATGGCGAGCTGGGACTACGCGCACTGCCTGCCCTACTTCCGCCGGATGGAGACGTGCCTCGCGGCCGATCGCGGCGACCCCTTCCGGGGCCACTCCGGCCCGCTCGTCCTCGAGCGCGGCCCCGCCACGAGCCCGCTGTTCGGGGCCTTCTTCGAGGCCGTGCAGCAGGCTGGCTACCAGCTGACCGACGACGTCAACGGCTACCGCCAGGAGGGCTTCGCGCCCTTCGACCGGAACATCCACAACGGCCGCCGGCTGAGCGCGGCGCGCGCCTACCTCCACCCGGTCATGGGCCGGCCCAACCTGACCGTCCGGACCCGCGCCTTCGTGTCCCGGATCGTGTTCCGTGGCACGCGCGCGGTCGGCGTGGAATACGTCGCCGGGCGCGGCGGCGTGCGCCGCGCGATGGGCGGCCGGATCGTCCTGTGCGGCGGCTCGATCAACTCGCCCCAGCTGCTCCAGCTCTCGGGCGTCGGCGACGCGGACGCGCTCAAGGCACTCGGCATCGCGCCGGTGCACCACCTCCCGGGCGTGGGCGAGAACCTCCAGGACCACCTCGAGGTGTACATCCAGTACGCATCGCGGCTGCCCGTCTCGATGCAGCCGGCGCTCCAGACGTGGCGCCGACCATGGATCGGGTTCCAGTGGCTCTTCTTCCGCCGCGGCCCCGGGGCGACGAACCACTTCGAGGCCGGCGGCTTCGTCCGGAGCAACGAGGACGTCGTCTATCCCAACCTGATGTTCCACTTCCTGCCCCTGGCGGTTCGCTACGACGGGTCGGCCCCGGTGGGCGGGCACGGCTACCAGGTCCACGTGGGACCGATGTACTCGGACGCCCGGGGTTCGGTCCGGATCAAGAGCCCCGATCCGACCGTCCATCCGGCCCTGCGCTTCAACTACCTCTCGACCGCTCAGGACCGCCGCGAGTGGGTCGAGGCGGTCCGCGTCGCGCGCCGGATCCTCAACCAGCCGGCCTTCGCGCCGTTCAACGCCGGTGAGCTGTCTCCGGGCCCGACCGTCGAGACGGACCAGGAGATCCTCGACTGGGTCGCCCGCGACGGAGAGACGGCCCTCCA
>CAYMBB010000085.1:0-7592 GCA_964388515.1 uncultured Anaerolineaceae bacterium | reverse complement strand
GTGCCTAGACTACCGTCTCGCCATCGGCAACAGGTTGCACATGGCGCGACACCGTCAGTCCGGAGGGCCACCGATGGGGAGTGAGGATCTCGAGAACATCGACCTGGCGGCGCTCGACGACGCCGAGCTGGTTGAGCAGATGCACAACGATCTCTACGACGGCCTGGCCGACGAGATCGTGACCGGGACGAGGATCCTGCTCGAGCGCGGCTGGGGGCCCGAGAAGGTCCTCAGCGACGCCCTGGTCGAAGGGATGCGGATCGTTGGCGTCGACTTCCGGGACGGGATCCTGTTCGTGCCCGAGGTGCTCCTGTCGGCCAACGCGATGAAGGCCGGGATGGCCGTCCTGCGTCCGCTCCTGGCCGAGACGGGCGCCAAGCCGATCGGCAAGGTGGTGATCGGCACGGTCAAGGGCGACATCCACGACATCGGCAAGAACCTGGTCAGCATGATGCTCGAGGGGGCCGGCTTCGAGGTGACCGACCTGGGGGTGAACACCGATGCGGACAAGTTCATCGCCGCGCTCGAGGAGCACAAGCCGGACATCCTGGGCATGTCGGCCCTCCTGACCACGACGATGCCGTACATGAAGGTCGTGATCCGGGCGCTCGAGGAGCGTGGCATCCGCGACGACTATATCGTCCTCGTCGGGGGCGCCCCGCTGAACGAGGAGTTCGGGATGGCGATCGGGGCCGACGCCTACTGCCGGGACGCGGCGGTTGCGGCCGAGACGGCGCGGTCGTTCATGGAGCAGCGAATTGCCGCCCGCGCCTGAGGCGGCGACCATCGTCGCGGCGCCCCGGAGCGCCGCTCGTGCCACGACCCTGGTCATCGGTTGCGGCGCGCTTGGCCGGGAGCTGCTCGCGCTGGTCCGGCGCAACGGACTCGACGAAGTCGAGGTTCGCTGCCTGCCGGCCGGGCTGCACAACCGGCCGGAACGGATCGCGGCCGCGGTCGACGAGCGGATCCGGGCGGCCCGCGGTCGCTACCGGACGATCTTCGTCGCCTACGGCGACTGCGGGACCGGGGGCGCGCTCGACCGCGTCCTCGCGACCCATGGTGTCGAGCGCCTGCCCGGCGCCCACTGCTACGAGATCTATGCCGGCGCCGACGCCTTCGCCCGGCTGGCGGACGAGGAGCCGGGCACCTTCTATCTCACCGACTTCCTCGTCCGCAGCTTCGAGCGCCTCGTGATCGAGGGCCTCGGGCTCGATCGCCATCCTGAGCTCCTGCCGCTCTACTTCGCGCACTACCGCCGGCTGGTCTACCTCTCGCAGCGTGACGACCCGGAGCTGCTCGAGCTCGCCCGGCGGGCCGCGGCGCGGCTCGGGCTGGCGTTCGAGCATCGGCCGACGGGCTACGGCGATCTCGAGCCGGCGATCGCCGCCCTGCGCTCGCCCGGCCCGGCCCTGCCAGCGATCCTTTCCGCGCCGGTCGGCCCGGGAGCCGCGGTCGCCGGGAGGGGCTGACCCGTGGCGCCGCGGCTGACCGTCATCTCCTGGCGCGGGATCCCGGCCCAGGTGATGGCGCGCGACGATCGCCGCACGGCCAAGACGATGCTCCCCCTGCGCTTCCAGGTCGCGATCGACCGGGCCGCGACGAGGGCCGGGATGGCCAAGATGGACGCCTATCTCGGCGAGTGGCGGCGTTCCGAGCGCCCCTGCGGACCGGATCTCGAGGCCGAGGTCGCGGCCGAGGTTGCCGCTCTCGAGTCCCGGTTCACGAAGGAGGTCGTGGCGGCCCTGGTCGCCAACCTTGGTGAGCCGCCGGACGGGATCGCCGATCCTGCCCTGGGCGGGCAGCGGGAGCCCCCTCGTCGTCGGGGCGGCCGGGCCGCGGCCCGCCGCGAGGCGACCGACATCGACCCAGCCGGCGAGCAGCCGGACTCCCCGACGGAGGCACCATGACCCGGACCGTGATCAGTTCCGCCACTCGAGACGTGATCATCGGCGACGACCGCCCGTTCGTCGTCATCGGAGAGCGGATCAACCCGACCGGGCGCAAGCTCCTCGCCGAGGAGATGCGTACCGGTGACTTCAGCCGGGTCGAGCGCGACGTGATCGCCCAGGTCGAGGCCGGGGCGCACATGCTCGATGTCAACGCCGGCATCCCGCTCGCCGACGAACCCGCCATCCTGGCCGCCACGATCCGGCTCGTCCAGTCCCTGACCGACCTCCCGCTGTCGATCGACTCATCGGTCGTCGAGGCGCTGGAGGCAGGGCTGGCCGCCTACCAGGGCAAGGCGCTCGTGAATTCGGTCACCGGCGAGGAGGAGCGGATGGAGCGCGTCCTCCCCCTCGTCCGCAAGTACGGCGCCGCGGTCGTGGCGATCTCGAACGACGACACGGGCATCTCGACCGACCCGGACGTCCGCTTCGCGGTCGCGCGGCGGATCGTCGAGCGGGCGGCCGACCACGGGATCCCCCGTCAGGACGTGATCGTCGACCCGCTGGTCATGCCGATCGGGGCGATGCCGACCGCCGGCCGGCAGGTCTTCCGGCTCCTGGGCCGGCTCCGGGACGAGCTGGGCGTGAACACGACCTGCGGCGCCTCGAACGTCAGCTTCGGGCTGCCCCGGCGGGAGGGGATCAACTCGGCCTTCCTGGCCATGGCCATCTCGAACGGGCTGACGAGCGCGATCACGAACCCGCTCCTGCCCGAGATCCGCGAGACGGTCATGGCCGCCGACGTCCTGATGGGCAACGACCCCGAGTGCGGCACCTGGATCCGGGCCCACCGCGATCCGCAGGTCGACGGCCAGGCCCAGCGCCGGGTGAACCGGCGTCGAGCCGCCGTCGGCGCCGAACCGGTCGGCAGCTGACCCCCGGCCCCGTGACCGAGCGCTCGGACCACCTGCTCGTCTTCACCCCCTCGGGGCGGCGCGGTCGCTTCCCCGCGGGGACGACGGTGCTCGAGGCCGCTCGGGCGCTGAACGTCGACATCGACTCGGTGTGCGGCGGTCGGGGCATCTGCGGACGCTGCCAGGTGGAACAGGGGCTCGGCGTCTTCCTCAAGCACGGGATCACGTCGAGCCCCGATCACCTGGCCCCGCCCACGGCCGCCGAGCTGGCCTACGCGGCGCGACGCGGCCTCGCCGACGGCCGCCGGCTGAGCTGCATGGCCACGATCCGAGGAGACGCGGTCATCGACGTCCCGGCCGCCAGCCAGGTGCACCGACAGGTGGTCCGCAAGGAGCTCGACATCCGGCCGTTCGTGCTCGACCCGGTCGTGCGCCTGCACTACGTGGAGGTGAGCCAGTCCGAGCTCGGTGCCCAGGCCTCCGACCTGGCGCGACTGCTCGACGCGCTCGAGCGTGACTGGGGCCTGAGCGGGCTGGAGGTCGACCTCGCGGTCGTCCGGGCGCTCCAGCCGGCCCTGCGCGACTCGGGCGGGGCGGTGACCGTGGCGGTCCAGGACGGGCGACGGGTGAGCGCGGTCTGGCCCGGCTTCCGCGACCGGGCCTTCGGCGTGGCCGTGGACGTGGGGTCGACGACGATCGCCGGCCACCTGGCGAATCTCCTGGATGGCGGAATCCTCGCCTCGGCGGGGATGATGAACCCGCAGATCCGGTTCGGCGAGGACCTCATGAGCCGGGTCTCGTACGCGATGCTCCATGCCGATGGGGCGGCCGAGATGACCCGGGCGGTGCGGGCCGCGCTCCGATCCCTGGTCGCGGACCTGGCGGCCAGGGCGCGGGTCGGGATCGACGAGATCCTCGAGTTCACGCTGGTCGGCAACCCGATCATGCATCACCTCGTCCTCGGCCTCGATCCGACGCCGCTTGGCCAGGCGCCGTTCACGCTGGCGACCGAGCGGGCGGTGCGCACGACCGCCGCGGCGCTCGAGCTCGAGGCCCATCCCAGTGCCCGGGTCTACGTCCTGCCCTGCGTCGCGGGTCATGTCGGGGCGGACACGGCGGGCGTGATCCTGGCCGAGCGGCCCCACCGCGGCGACGCCATCCGGCTGATCGTGGACGTGGGGACCAATGCCGAGATCGTCCTGGGCAACCGCCAGCGACTCCTCGCCGCATCGAGTCCGACCGGCCCGGCCTTCGAGGGCGCGCAGATCAGCGCCGGCCAGCGCGCCGCACCCGGCGCGATCGAGCGCGTGCGCGTCGATCCGGTCACCCTCGAGCCGCGCTTCCGGGTGATCGGCTGCGAGCTGTGGTCCGATGAGCCCGGGTTCGACGAGGCGATCCGCGAGATCGGCGTGACCGGGATCTGCGGCTCGGGGATCATCGAGGTCGTCGCCGAGCTCTACCTGGCGGGCGTGATCGCCCCCGACGGCACGATCGAGGGCCGGTTCGCGGACCGCACCCGGCGGATCGTGGCCGACGGCCGGACCCATGCCTACCTGCTCAGCGACACGCCCCGGATCACGATCACCCAGGCCGACGTCCGCGCCATCCAGCTGGCCAAGGCCGCCCTGTACGCCGGGGCACGCCTGCTCATGGACGCCTACGGCGTCGACGCGGTCGACGAGGTCAGTCTCGCCGGCGCCTTCGGGAGCCACGTCGACACGCGCCACGCGATGGTCCTGGGGCTGATCCCCGACTGCGACCTCGACCGTGTCGCCTCGGTCGGCAACGCGGCCGGCGCGGGCGCCGTCATCGCTCTCCTGTCCGCGGCCAGCCGGACCGAGATCGAGGACGTCGTCCGGCGGGTCGAGAAGATCGAGACCGCGATCGAGCCGCGCTTCCAGGCGCACTTCGTCGACGCGCTGGCGATGCCGCACCGGACGGCGGCCTATCCCAACCTGTCCCGGGTCGTCAATCTGCCGCGGCGACAAGGGCCCGGCGATGCCGCACGCGACGGACGCCCGGAACGACGGCGACGGCGGATTCCTGCCGCGGCACTCGAGGAGGACCGATGACCCAGGAGCTTCATCACCATCGCACGGGCGGGCGGGCCGGTCGCCAGGCCGCGCGCGCTCACGCCGCCGTCGCCCGCCTGCCGTTCCTGACCCGGACGCTCACGCCGTTCGAGGTGCTCGACGAGGAAGGGCTGTCCCTGATCGAGCACAATGCCGACGTCATCCTCCAGGAGGTCGGGCTCGAGTTCCGGGGCGACCCGGACGCCCTGCGCCTGCTGGCCGACGCGGGCGCCGACGTCGACGGCGAGCGAGTTCGCTTCCCGCTCGGGATGTGCCGCCAGATCATCCGCGCCAGCGCACCGGCCGAGTTCGTCCAGCACGCCCGCAACCCGGCCAACAACGTCCGGATCGGCGGCTCGAGCACGGTCTTCGCCCCCGCCTACGGGTCGCCGTTCGTGCGCGACCTGGACCGTGGCCGGCGCTACGGGACGCTCGAGGACTTCCGCAACTTCGTCAAGCTCGCCTACCTGAGCCCGCACCTGCACCATTCCGGGGGGACGGTCTGCGAGCCCGTCGACGTGCCGGTCAACAAGCGCCACCTGGACATGGTCTACAGCCACATGCGCGACTCGGACAAGCCGTTCATGGGCTCGGTGACAGCACCCCAGCGAGCGCGGGACACGGTCGAGATGGCGCGGATCCTGTTCGGCGCCGACTTCGTCCGCGACAACACGGTCGTGATCAGCCTGATCAACGCCAACTCGCCGCTGGTGTGGGACGGGACGATGCTCGGCGCGGCGCGCGCCTATGCCGAGGCGAACCAGGCGACGATCATCACGCCATTCATTCTGGCCGGCGCGATGGCCCCGGTCACCGCGGCCGGAGTGTGCGCCCAGACCCTGGCCGAGGCGCTGGGCGGGATGGCCTTCGTCCAGCTCGTCCGGCCCGGCGCGCCGGTCGTGCTCGGGTCGTTCGCGAGCTCGATCTCGATGCAGTCGGGGGCGCCCACGTTCGGGACGCCGGAGCCGGCGCTCGTGCTGTACGTGATGGCCGCGCTGGCCCGCCGCCTTGGCGTCCCCTTCCGCTCGGGCGGCAGCCTGACCGCCTCGAAGCTGCCCGATGCGCAGGCGGCATACGAGTCGGCGGCCACCCTCCAGCCGACCGTCCTGGCCGGGGTGAACTTCGTGCTCCACGCCGCAGGCTGGCTCGAGGGCGGCCTGACGATGGGCTACGAGAAGTTCGTCCTCGACGCCGACCAGTGCGGGATGATGGGCGTCTTCGTCCGCGGGGTCGACATGTCCGAGAACGGCCAGGCCCTCGACGCCATCCGGTCCAACGAGCCGGGCACCCACTATCTGGGCAGCGAGCACACCCTGGCCAACTTCGAGACCGCGTTCTACCGCTCCGAGACCGCCGACAACAACAGCTTCGAGCAGTGGCTCGAGGAAGGCGGCCTCGACGCGGCCGCCCGGGCCAACCGGATCGTCAAGCGGATGCTCGCCTCGTACGAGGCGCCGCCGATCGACCCCGGAGTCGACGAGGCGCTGCGTGACTTCATCGGCCGCCGCAAGGCGTCGATGCCGGATTCGGAGGTCTAGCCGGTGGGTCGCACCACCGCGCTCGATCCCCGGGCCAGGTCGGCGATCCGCGACCTCCTCGCCGACCCGCTCTTCGAGCTGCTCCCGCTGCGCAATCTCGACCAGCAGGCCGATGCCCTGCCTGACAGAGCCGCCGTGTCGGTGACCGCCTCGCCGGCCCGGGGGATCGAGGCCACGGTCGAGGCGGCCGAGCGGCTGACGGAGCGCGGGTTCCGCGTCACGCCCCACCTTTCGGCGCGGATGATCCGCGATCGGGCCCATCTGCGGGCGCTGCTCGACCGGCTCGTCGCGGCCCGGATCAGCCGGGTCTTCGTCATCGGCGGGGATGCGGACGAGCCCGGGGCCTTCCCGGACGCCCTTTCCCTCCTGGACGCGATTCGCGACACCGGCGCCCGTTTCGAGGAGGTCGGGATCGCCGCCTACCCCGAGGGGCACCCGATCATCCCGACTCCGAGACTCCTGGAGGCGCTCGCGGCCAAGCAGCCCTTCGCGACCTCGATGACGACCCAGCTGTGCTTCGACCCCGAGGCGATCCGGCGCTGGCTCCAGGCTCGCCGGGACGACGGCATCACCCTGCCGGTCGTGATCGGGCTGCCGGGGGTCACCGAGCTGCGCAAGCTGCTCTCGATCAGCGCCCGGATCGGCGTCGCCGACTCGAAGCGCTTCCTGCGCAAGAACACCCGGCTCGTGGGCCGGCTGGTGCGGCCGGGCGGGTACGATCCGGACACCCTCCTGGCCGGCCTGGCGCCGCTGGTCCTCGATCCGGCACTCGACATCCGCGGGGTGCACCTGTACACGTTCAACTACGCCGAGGCGACCGTCGACTGGCTGCGGGCCTATCGTGACGCGCTCGGCGTGCCAGCCGAGGTCGCCTCGTGACCGTCCCCGCGTCGGCCGCCTCGCTGCTCGCCAGTCTCGCCCGGACGCCGGACCTGGCCCGGGCGGCGGTCGCCGCGATCCCGGACGAGGGTGTCCCGACCGAGCCCTCGGCTGGCTGGTCGCCGGCACAGGTCGTCCTCCACCTCGCTGCCGTCGACGCCGGGGTCTGGGGCCCGCGACTTGCGCAGCTCGCGACGGAGGCCCATCCGCACTGGGCCTGGACCGAGCCGGAGCTGTCCGGCCGCTCCGCGGCCTCCAACGAGGAGGTCCTGGCCGCCTTCGGGGCTGGTCGAGCCGCCCTGC
>CAYMBB010000084.1:0-8987 GCA_964388515.1 uncultured Anaerolineaceae bacterium | reverse complement strand
CGGGTGAGCCGGTGCTTGGCGACGAAGGCGGCCGCCTGGGCCCGCCGCTCGAGGTTCAACTTCGAGAGGATCGAGCTGACGTAGTTCTTCACCGTCTTGTCCGAGAGGAAGACCTCGGCCGCGATCTCCTTGTTCGTCTTCCCCTCCGCCACCAGGGCCAGGATCTTCTGCTCCTGCTGGGTGAGCTGGGCCAGCTCGTCGGTGTACGAGCCGGTCGCGATCCGCCGGACCCGGTCGAGCACCTTCTCGGTCACCGCCGGGTCGAGCAGCGATTCCCCCCGCCCCACCGACTCGAGGGCCGCGACCAGGTCGCGGGCCCGGATCTGCTTGAGCAGGTAGCCGCTGGCCCCGGCGATGATCGCCGACAGGACCGCCTCCTCGTCGGGATAGCTGGTCAGGACCACGACCCGCGTCCCGGGCAGCTCGGAGCGGATCTCGCGGCAGGCCTCGATCCCCGACCCGTCCGGAAGCCGGACGTCCATGACCACGATGTCGGGCTGGAACTTGCGGGTCATCTCGAGCGCCTCGGCGACGCTGCCGGCCTCGGCGACGACCTGGAACCCTTCGCGCCGGTCGAGCAGCGAGACGAGACCCTGGCGCACGACCTCGTGGTCGTCGACGACGACGATCCGGAGCGGTCGAGTCGGTGTCCCCTCGGTCACAGTCCCTTCCCTTCCTCGCGCTTCAGACAGCCCGGGCCGCTTCGCACGACGCGAACGCGGATCCGGCCAGACGCTCTTGACCTCACGGCGCCGTGCTCAGCGGTCCGGAGCATCACCCTCGGGGCGCGGCACCGTGACGATGATACGCGTGCCGTCACCGGGGCGGCTCTCGATCTCGAGCCGGCCGCCAAGGCTTGTTGCCCGGGCGCGCATGTTCAGCAGACCCTGGTGAGCCGGACCACGGACCGCGTCGATCGGGAAGCCACGGCCGTTGTCGATGATCGAGAGCTGGATGCCGCCGTCGGGCATCGCCAGCTCGATCGTGGCATGGGTCGCGTGCGAGTGGCGGGCGATGTTGCTGAGCGCCTCGCGGGCGATGTGCAGGAGCTGAACCGTCGCGTCGTCGGGCAACCCGGGCGACTCGCGGCCATCGAGCCGGAAATCGAGATCGATCATCGTGTTCAGTCGGAATTCGTCGGCCAGGGCGGCCAGGCCGGCCTGCAGCCCGGCCTGCTCGAGCAGCTCGGGCCGGAGACCGAAGATGAAGTTGCGGATGTCACGGATCGTATGGTTCAAACTCTCGATCGCCCGGTCGATCCGGCTGACCGCCTCGGCCGGATCCGACTCCATCAGCTCCGGCACGTCCTCGAGGGACAGCCCGACGGCGTAGATCGCCTGGATGACCCCGTCATGGAGGTCCTTGCCGATCCGCTCGCGCTCCTCGACCACGGCCAGGCGCTGGATCTGCTCGTGGAGCCGGGCGTTCTCGATCGCGATCGCGGCGTGGCCGGCGAACATCTCGACCAGCTGCTGGTCGCGCTCGGTGAACTCCCCGCCGCCGACCTTGTTGGTCAGGTAGAGATTGCCCGCCACGCGGCCCTTGGCGACGAGCGGCACGCCAAGGAACGAGTGCATCTCCGGGTGGCCGGGCGGAAACCCGTAGCGCGCCGGGTGGGTCATGGCGTCGGGGATCCGGATCGTGCGCCCCTCGCGGATCAACAGGCCGAGGAGGCCGCGGCCGCGCGGTGGGTCGCCGATCCGCTGCCGTTCGACGCGGCTGATCCCGCTCGTGATGAAGCGATCGATGTGGCCTTCCTGGTCGACCGTGCCGAGCGCCGCGTACCGGGCCCCGACGAGTTCGCGAACGCGGTCGACGATCACCTGCAGGACCCGGTCGACGGACAGGACGCCGGCCACCGCCCGCACCGCCTCATCGAGCGCGGCGAGCCGGTCGGCGGTGACGCGAGCTTCCTCGGCCGACCAGAAGGCATAGAGCACGCGCCCGAGCGCCCGCGCCGCAAGCGCCGCCTCCGGGCCGGTAGCGTCGAGCCACAGCGCGCCAAGGCGAACCCGTCCCCGGTCGGCGGTCAGCTCGAACGGGCCGGGGCGATGCCCCTCGGGCGGACGGCGGCGCAGCGTGCCGACCCCCACGGCCAGCGGTCGGAGCGGCTCCGCGTCGACCACCAGGTAGGCGCCTGACGCACCGGCCGCCTGGACGACCCCGGCCAACGCCCGACGGACGGCGGCGAGCCGGGCACGGGTCGGCCCGCGCTGCCACGCCTCGAGGGCGTCGAGGGCCGCGACGATCGGAAACGGACCCGGACCGGGCGTGGGGCCGGCCGCAGGCACGGCCGCAGGCACGGCCGCCGGTCGGGGCGCGCTCCGGCGCGAACGGAGGCGGACCGCAGGTTCCACGCTCACAGCCTACCAGCGCCGCCGCCGGGCGTGGTCGAGGACGGCCACCCGGTCGGCCGGCCACGAGACGGCCACCCGGCCCGTCCTTACGGGCCAGAGGTCCCTCCGGGCTGGTACCCAGGGCGAGTAGCATTGCGCGCCATGGACGAACCGCTGCAGCAGGTCCCCCTGCAACCCGCCCACTCCGCCCTCTCGCGCCGCGGCTTCCTCCGCGGTGCGGCCATCGCCGGCGGTGGCCTGATCGCCACCGGCATCGCGGCCTGCACTCCGGGCACCACGGCCAGCTGGACGTTCGGGCCCACCGTCAACCCGGCAGCCAGCGGCGCACCCGCCGCGCCGACCAGTCCGGCGCCGTCAGCCGCTCCGTCGGCGGCCGCGTCAGCCGCTCCGTCGGCGGCCGCGTCAGCTTCCCCGGCACCCGCCGTGCCGGCAGGCTGGACGATCCACGACGTCAATGCCCGGGACAAGGTCCGGCGCTATGTCGGCAACCTCGCACCGGCCCTCAAGGGCATCTACGGCGACGCGGCGTTCGCGAAGCTCGCCGACATCCTCGGCGCGGCGGACAACTACCCGCAACTCCAGGCCAAGCCGGCCTTCGCCCAGGTCCCCCAGCTCGTCCTGAACGACATCCTCAAGCCGCTCACGCCCACCCTGGACGGAAGCGTCAAGGTCTTCAACCTCACGATCGACGAGATCTCGCAGCAGATCGACGAGCTGAATCCCCCGCTCGCGGCCCTCGGCTATAACGGGCACTGGCCCGGACCGACGATCCGGGTGAACCAGGGCGACCGGGTCCGGGCGATCTTCAAGAACAACCTGAAGGAGACGACCGGGGTCCACTTCCACGGCGTCGAGTTCGACGACTTCTTCCAGGACGGCGTCCCGTTCGTCACCCAGCGGCCGATCGTCCCGGGCGAAACGTACACCTACGAGTTCACGGCCAGGAATGCCGGCTCGCTGATGTACCACTCGCACCACAACGCGACCGACCAGGTCGGCCGCGGCCTGCTCGGGGCGTTCATCGTCGAGCCGGCGGCCAATCCGGTGAAGCCCGACCGGGAGTACATCTGGATCTCGAACGACTCGCTCGGCGGCTTCACGGTCAACGGCCATGGCTTCCCGGCGACCGTGCCCGTGCTGGCGGCGGTCGGCGAGACCGTCCTGATCCGGTTCATGAACGAGGGGACCATGATGCATCCGTGGCACCTCCACGGATACACGATGAAGATCATCGCCCGCGACGGCCATCCCCTCGGCAGCGCCGCCTTCGAGTGCGACACGCTCGGGGTCAACCCCGGCGAGCGCTTCGACGCCCTGGTCAAGGTGGATCGTCCCGGCCTGTGGGCGTTCCACTGCCACATCCTCCCCCACGCCGAGGGGGCGGACGGCATGTTCGGGATGGTGAACACGCTGATCGTCGTGCCCGAGAAGGCGCACGTCGACGCGATCATCAAGGCCGTCACGGGCTAGGCACTCCGGATGGCGGCTCATCCCGTCCGGCCGCCGGGTCCGCCCCGGATCGAAACGATCCTGCTCGCGACCGACCTGTCGCCGGCCTCCGCGGCGGCCACCGACCAGGCGATCGAGCTCGCCGTCCGGCTCGGCGCGCGGCTGCTCGTGGTCCACGTCGTCGGCGGCCAGAAGGGGCTGGTCCCGATCGGCTTCATCCGCCCGGCCGAGGACCGCGAGCAGCGCGCCACGAGCGCCCAGCAGGTCGTCCAGCGGGCCCGCGCCGCGGGCGCGGAGGCGACGTTCCTGCTCTGGGAGGGTGACCCCGGGGCGGGAATCATCGCCGCCGCCGAGTCCGAATCCGCGGACCTGATCGTCGTCGGCAGCCACGGGCGGAGCACGGTCGGACGGTACCTGCTGGGCAGCGTCTCGGACCACGTCGTCCATCGTGCCCAGTGCCCGGTCCTCGTCGTGCGCCCACGCGACGAGGAGCTCTCCTGACAGGGTCCGAACGGCCCGCGGGAACGGGACCGTCGGCCCATCAGCCCGCCTGCCCGTCAGGGCATCCTGTGGGCAGCTCCTCCTTCCGGACCGGCGGGACTCCCCCGATCCCCCGGTCGACTCCGACGAACGCCCCGGTACCGGACCACCGGGGCGTTCGTGTGTCCGGGAGGACTAGCGAGCGTACATCCCGTCCGGGTCGAGCTCGACCCGGATCAGGCGCAGCTCGTCCTCGGTCGGGGCAGGCGTCGTCCGCAGGTCGGGCGCGATCCGCGGCTCCCAGCCGATCGTCTCGCGGACCTGGTCGAGCGTGGCCCCCGGGTGGAGCGAGTCGAGGCGCATCTCGCCGCTCTCGTCGAAGTGGTAGATCCCCAGATCGGTGACCACGACCGACGGCCCTCGCCCGAGCCAGCCCTGCTCGCGCCGGATGCGGGCCGCGTTCTCCGCCCCGCCGAGGTTGCCGGGCGAGGTCCGGAAATCGATCCGCTCGACGAACGAGCGCTTCGACTGGCGCATGATCACGAACACCTCGCGGGCGTTGATCGCGATCTCGCACGCCCCCCCGGAGCCCGGCAGGCGCGTCTTCGGATGTGCGTAGTCGTCCCCGATGACGGTCGTGTTGATGTTCCCGAAGCGGTCGATCTGGGCGGCGCCGAGGAAGCCGACGTCGATCAGGCCGCCCTGGAGGTAGAAGGCGAAGAGCTCGAACATCGAGGTCACCGCGGTCGCGCCGGTCACGATCGTCGGGTCCCCGATCGAGAGCGGCAGGCGGGCGGGGCGGGCACCGAAGACGCCGGCCTCGTAGACCAGCTCGAGGTCGGGGGCGACCGTCCGCTGGGCGAGGTTGACGGCGATGTTCGGCAGTCCGACGCCGACGAAGCAGACCCGCTGGCCGGCCAGCTCGCGGGCGGCGGCGACGATCATCATCTCCGAGCGGGTGAACCGCGGCTCGGTCACCGGACGGCCCTCCGGCCGGGCGCGGTCAGCCGGAGGCGGGTTCCGGCCGCCAGGGCGGGCGCGCTCATCGATATGCCCCGTAGTCGACCGAGCCGGACGGCGCCGGCCCGGGCCGGAGCGCCGCCACCCGTTCCGCGCCCAGCTTCTCGACATACGCCGCCCGCCCATCGAGCTCGTAGACCCACTCGTGCAGCCAGGCCTGGGTCGCCGCCTCGTCGCGGCTGATCGCGTCCCAGTCGCGGTAGAACCGGTTGTCGCGATCGTAGGCGCCCTGCACGTACGAGGGATGTGCCCCGAACGGCTCGACGACGACGGCGTCGACGATCAGCCCGGGGATGATCGTGCGGTTCGGGTCGGCTCGCACGACCGCCTCGTCGACGAGCTCCTCGACGACGACGATCAGTCGCTCGGCCGCGAACGCCGCCTCCTTCTGGCAGCCGAGCAACCCCCAGACCTGGGTGTTGCCGTCGGCGTCGGCGCGCTGGGCGTGGACGATCGTGACGTCCGGCTTGAGGGGCGGGACCGCGTACACGACCCCGTCGCCGTAGGGCGATTCGATCGGCCGGATCAGCGGGTTTGCCTTCGGCAGGTCGGTCTCGAAGTAGCTCCGGAGCGGGAAGAAGGGCAGGTTCGCGGCGCCGGCCGTGTAGCGCGCGACCATCCCGAAGTGGCTGTACTCCTCGAGCTCGAGCGGTGCCGGGTCGGCCGCCTCGATCCGGCGCCGGATCGCGCTCAAGCCCCCGACGCCGGGGTTGCCAAGCCAGCTGAAGATCAGCTTGCGGGCCACCCCGGCCGCCACCATCTGGTCATAGATCAGGTCGGGCGTCAGGCGGGCCAGGGTGAGGTCGCGCCGGCGCTGACGGATGATCTCGTGGCCGGCGGCGAAGCTGATCAGGTGGGTGAAGCCCTCGATCGCGACCGTGTCCCCGTCGCGCACGAGCTCCGCGACGGCGTCGCGCATCGAGGCGACCTTGCCGGGCATCCGTTCAGACCGCCGACTCGACCCCGGTGATCGCCCCGGCCGCGGCCGCCTCGCGGCGCGCCTCCCCGTCCCGGGCGGCGACCTCGGCGACCGCCTCGGCGAAGATCCGCAGGCCGGTCGCCATCTCCTCTTCGCCGACCGTCAGCGCCGGCGACATCCGGACCGTCGACACCCCGCACTCGAGGACGAGCAGGCCGCGCTGGAACGCCGCCCACTGGACCTCCTCGGCGTGGAGGCCGGTATCGAACTCGACGCCGAGCATCAGGCCCAGGCCGCGGACGTCGCGCACCAGGCCGGGGAAGCGCTCGAGCAGCGGCCGGAGGCCGGCCAGGGCCTGTTCGCCACGCAACCGCGCGTTCTCGACCAGGCCGCCCTCGAGGAGCGAGATCGTCTCGAGCGCCGCCGCGCAGGCGAGCGGATTGCCACCGTAGGTCGAGCCGTGGGCGCCCGGCCCCCAGGCGGTCATGATCTCCGCCCGGGCGATCATCGCCCCCAGGGGCAGGCCGCTGGCGATCCCCTTCGCGGTCAGCAGGATGTCCGGCTCGACCCCCCAGTGCTCGACCGCCCACATCTTCCCGGTCCGACCGGCGCCGGACTGGATCTCGTCGGCGATCAGGAGAATCCCGTAATCGTCGCAGATCCGGCGCAGGCCCTGGAGGAAGCCGTCCTCGGGGATGAGGTAGCCGCCCTCGCCCTGGATCGGCTCGACGATGATCGCGGCGACCTCGCTGGCCGGGGCGAGCTTCTCGAACAGGACCTCGTCGAACCAGCGCAGGTCCTCGACCCGGCCGAACGGGGCATGGAAGACGCCCGGCAGGAGCGGCCCGAAGCCGGCGTGGTACTTCGCCTTGGAGGCGGTCAGGCTGACCGAACCGTACGTCCGGCCGTGGAAGGCGCCGAGGAAGGCGACGACGTATGGCCGCTTCGTGGCGTAGCGGGCAAGCTTGATCGCGGCCTCGACGACCTCCGTCCCGGAGTTGCCCAGGTACGCCCGCGACGGCCCACGGAAGGGCGAGATGCGGGCCAGCTCGGCGGCCGTCTGGGCGTAGATCGGCAGGTAGAAGTCCGACGCGCTGAAGTGGAGGAGGTCCTCCGCCTGGCGCTGGACGCGCTCGATGACGGCCGGGTGGCAGTGGCCGGTCGAGGTGACCGCGATCCCGGCCGCGAAGTCGAGGAAGAGGTTGCCGTCGATGTCCTCGACCGCCAGGCCGTCGCCTCGGACGGGCACGATCGGGTAGGCCCGGGGCAGGCTCGGGGAGGTGACCGAGTGATCGAAGTCGATGTGGGCGCGGGCGCGCGGTCCGGGCAGCTCGGTGACGATGTGCGGGACCGGCCGCGCCTGGGCGAGCCGGGAGGGGGCCTGGGCCACGAGACACCTCGACGCATAGGCGTTATGCAGGCTGGATAGCGTCGAGGAGTCTAGCAGAGGCCCGCTCCGCGGTGGGTACGACAGGCCAGGCGCCGTGAACGGTCGGCGATGACATCTCCCGGACGCTGCCACGCTTCCTCGAGCGGGTATCTAATGGGGTTGATACTGCCGCAAGGTGAGGTACAGTTTTGGTGGACAGCCGCGCAGCACCGACGGTGTTGAGGCTGCCCGGCGGATCGAGGGGAGGCCGAGCTGATGGCAGACAGCGCCAGCTATTCCTGTAACACCGCGGATGGTTACGCGGACGTCAAGATCAATGGGGGCAACGTAATGCGCCTCTTTGGCGCCAGCTCCTGTTCCCGGGCCGCGAGCGCAGCCTCTGCCCTGAACGCAGCTTTCTCTGCGGGTGATGACTTCGAGTTCTGCACACCGTCCTGGTACGACTCGAGCAATCCCTACGCGGTCGTCACCGTCAAGTCGGCGAAATCCGGTGACTCTGCCACCTGGTACGCCAGCGACAAGCGGCTGATCGTGGCCGCGACGTCGGCCGAGTCCTCGTACCCGTGGTGGACAGCGCTGAACTGGGCGGAAGCGATCCGCGACACTATCACTCAGCTTGTGACCAAGCTCTACCTCCCGCCGAACAAGGGCACGTCGAACGATGGCTCCGCCTACACGAACAAGAAGGGAAGCAACTACGGCTGCGGCGAGAAGCTCAACAAGTACACTGCCAACACGGAGTTCTTCCACACCTGCGACCTCACCGTTGCGGTCAACGTGTGGACCGTGCCCGACTATACGAGTCGATGGGTGAAGGTCACCTATCCCACGACGGGCAAGACGGCCGTGCTCCGCGTGAACGACTACGGCCCGGCCCTCAGCACGGGTCGGTCGATCGACCTCACGTGCCGAGGCAGCACAAAGGCTCTTGGCGAGTATGCGACCGACACGCCCATCACGTTCCAGTTCCAGAAGTGAGGAGGGGCGAGGCATGAGCGTTCGATCGCGAAGGTCGTTTCTTGACCTGCTGCTCCGAGCGGTCGGTGCAGTTCTGGCAGGTCCCACCATTCTGGCCAAGGCGGTCCAGGCCGCGTCCTCGGGCGGGATCGCAGCCGGCTCGTCCACAGCGCCGGCGTCGGTCTGGGCGGGTCGTGGGTGTTCGGCCCTCGCGTCCGCCATCGCCGCGGTGGGCGGGACGCCGGCGGCGCCCTATGACGTCGACTTCACGAGCGCGCTTGGCGTCGTTGTCTCCGGCGTCGCCGGAGATGGCCTTAGCGTCGCCGGCTCCACCGTCACCGGCGATGCGGGTGCGTCGTGGGCCCTGATCACGATCCCGAGGGCGTCGCCGACGGTTACACTCGACGTGGGCTCG
>CAYMBB010000083.1:0-9043 GCA_964388515.1 uncultured Anaerolineaceae bacterium | reverse complement strand
GGAGCAGGGTGGCACCGAGACCGAGCCGCAGGACGTCCCGCCCGTGGACGAGCGGGGTCACCGCCAGGGCGACGAGGCTGAAGGCGGTGCCCACGACGACCGGTGTCGACCCGGCCCCGGCCACTCCGACCGCCGGCCCGCCGACCACTCTCGTCCCGACGACCACCCCCGCCCCGACGACGAAGGCGGCCGCCGCCGCGATCGCTTCGGCCGGCCACCCGACGAGGGAGCCGCGGCTCACGCTCGTCGTGGCCCGGACGGCGATCCAGAGCAGCTCGAGGGTGAGGATGGCTGCCACGACCCGGGCGGCGAGCGACAGAGGGTCGGGGACCGGGTCAGCGAGCAGCGGCGCGCCGATCAGCGTCAGTCCGAGGCCGAGGATCGCGGCTCGCGCGTCGCGCGACGAGACGGCGACGATCGCCCCGGCGACCACCATGACCGCGGTGGCGACGAGGGCCGGGTTCATGGCGCCGCCGGCTGGACCCCGGCGTAGATCGGCGTCGGGAGGATGCCGAAGGTGTTGAAGGGCCAGTACCGAAGCCACGCCCGGCCCACGATGCTCTCCCGCGGGATCGGGCCGAAGACCCGCGAATCGGCCGAGTTCATCCGGTGGTCGCCCATCACGAAATACTCGCCCTCGGGTATCACCCACCGGCCCCGGTCGCCGGTCACGATCGTCTGCTGGCCCTCGTAGACGTAGGGCTCGTCGAGGCGGACACCGTCGATGTACACGCCGCCGTCCTTGATCTCGACGGTCTCGCCGCCCAGGCCGATGACGCGCTTGATGTAGGGCGTGCCGTCGCCCGGTGCCCAGGCGTCGGGCGGGTTGAAGACGACGATGTCGCCGCGCTTGTAGGCATCCAGGCGGGGAGTGAGCTTGTCGACCAGCACGTACTGGTCGGGCTCGAGCGTGCGCTCCATCGACTGCTGCTGGACGCGGTACGGCTGGGCGACGAAGTTCTGGATGACGAGGAAGATGACGAGGGTCAGGACGAGGGTCTCGACGACCTCGAAGAGACACCCGAGGGGGCGTTTGCTCACAAGTCCGGCAGTATAGGGGCTGGCGCCCGGTCCCGCCCCGGTCCGACCCCGCGCCGTCTTGCCAGGCCCCTGCTCCGGGCCGACTTCGGGGCGCTTGGTCCCGCTGACGTGCCCGGGGTCAGTGGCCTGGGGCCGGTGCCGCAGCGCCCGGTCCGGCCGCATCTCGTGCTGCATACTCTCCCGACCGATCCGGGTTTGACCCACCGAACCGGCGCTTGTTACACTCGCCCGCGGCCTGAAAGGTTCCGTTCCCGTATGCAACGGCGGCGCCGATGCGCCGAGACCTTCCCCGGACCCAGTCGAGCGGTGGCGCGCCTCGCGTCCCGGAACTCGCGCCCTGACAGGAGGAGATCCAGAACCTGATGGACGCCAGTGCGCTCCAGCTGATCATCCCGATCGCGGGTCTCGCCGCGGTCCTCTTCGCGCTCTACCTGGCGCGAGACGTGCTCTCGCGCGACCAGGGGACACAGGCGATGCAGGACGTCGCCGGCACAATCCTCGAGGGCGCGATCGCGTTCATCCGGCGCCAGTACCAGACGATCGCCCTGCTCGCGCTCGTCGCCTCGGTGATCCTCGGCGTCGTGATCGGGCTCCTCGAGACGAAGGACGTCGCGGATACGGACATCTTCGGCGTCGAGCTCGGCATCCGGACCGCGGTCGCCTTCCTCGTCGGCGCCGCCTGCTCGATGGCTTCCGGGATCATCGGCATGTACATCAGCGTGAAGGCGAACGTGCGGACCGCCGCGGCGGCCCGGCGCAGCCTGGTCGAGGCGGTCCAGGTCGCGATGCGTGGCGGCGCTGTCTCGGGCTTCCTCGTGGTCGCCCTCTCGCTCCTCGGCGTGTGGGGGATCTTCGCCCTCTACGGCGGGTTCGAGCACCCGGCCCAGGCGCCGTTCCTGATCGTCGGCTTCGGCTTCGGTGCGTCCTTCGTCGCCCTCTTTGCCCAGCTGGGCGGCGGGATCTACACCAAGGCCGCCGACGTCGGCTCTGACCTCGTCGGCAAGGTCGAGGCCGGCATTCCCGAGGACGACCCGCGCAACGCGGGCGTGGTCGCCGATCTCGTCGGGGACAACGTGGGCGACTGCGCCGGCCGAGGTGCCGACCTGTTCGAGTCGACCGCGGCCGAGAACATCGGGGCGATGATCCTCGGCGTCGGGGTCTATGCCATCGCCACCGCCGCCGGCTGGCCCAACCCGGCGGCCTGGATCTTCTTCCCGCTCGTCGTCCGATCGTTCGGGCTGATCGCCACGATCATCGCCGTGGCCTTCTTCATCCGCGGCCGCGAGGACGAAGACCCGATGAGCATCCTGAACCGCGGCTACTGGGTGACGACGATCCTGTCCGCGCTCGGGCTCGCGCTCGTGACCGCGACGATGATGCAGACCGGCGCCCAGAACGGCGCCGACGGCCTGCCGGCCTGGGTCTACTTCTTCCTCGCCGGGCTGGTCGGCCTGGCCACGAGCATCGCCTTCGTGTACATCACCCAGTACTACACCTCGGGCGCCTGGCGCCCGGTCAAGGAGATCGCCCAGGCCTCGAAGACCGGCCCGGCGACGAACATCATCTCGGGCATGGCGGTCGGCTTCGAGACGACGTTCGTCACTGCGGTCACGATCGGCATCGCGCTCTTCGTCAGCCACTGGCTCGGTGGGCGGGCGGGCATCGTGACCGCCGATGGTCGGAACGTCGGGGGCATCTTCGGTACCGCCGTGGCGACGATGGGGATGCTGATGACGACCGCCTACATCCTGGCCATGGACACGTTCGGGCCGATCACCGACAACGCCGGCGGGATCGCCGAGTTCAGCCGCTCGGAGAAGGGCGCCCGCGAGATCACCGACCGGCTCGACGCGGTCGGCAACACGACCAAGGCCCTGACCAAGGGCTACGCGATCGCCTCCGCTTCGCTGGCGGCCTTCCTGCTCTTCTCGGCCTACATCGACAAGATCAACCTCATCTTCACCCGCCAGGCCAAGCCGCTCATGGAGGCGGTCGACCTGGCCAACGTCAACGTCTTCATCGCCGCCCTGATCGCGGCGATGCTCGTCTACCTCTTCAGCTCGCTGGCGATCCGGGCGGTGGGCACGACGGCCCAGTCGATCATCGTCGAGGTTCGCCGCCAGTTCCGGGAGATGCCCGGGATCATGGACTACACCCAGCGTCCGGACTACGCCCGGGTCGTCGACATCACGACCAGTGCCGCCCTGCGCCAGATGGTCCTGCCCGGGCTCGTGGCGGTCGGTACCCCGATCGTGGTCGGACTCCTGCTCGGCTACCAGGCGGTGGCCGGGTTCCTGATGGTCGGCACGATCGCCGGTGTCCTGCTCGCCACGGTCCTGAACAACGGCGGTGGCGCCTGGGACAACGCCAAGAAGTACATCGAGTCGGGCCACCTGACCGATACCGAGGGCAACGTGATCGGCAAGAAGACCGACGCCCATGCCGCCGCGGTCGTGGGTGACACGGTCGGCGATCCGTTCAAGGACACGGCCGGTCCGTCGCTCCACGTGCTCGTGAAGCTGATCGCGACGATCACCCTCGTCCTCGCCCCCCTCTTCGTGCGCTAGAGAGGGCCGACGGCCGGCCCGGACGGCATCGCCGCCCCGGTCGGTCAGGCTCCAGCCATGGACACGATCGTCCAGGCCCTGGTCATGGGGATCGTGCAGGGACTGACCGAGTTCCTGCCGATCTCCAGTTCCGGCCACCTGATCATCCTGCCCAGCCTGCTCGGCTGGCGCGATCCGTTCATCGACTCGCTCGCCTTCAGCGTCGTGCTTCACATGGGGACGCTGGCGGCGCTCGTCAGCTACTTCTGGCGTGACTGGCTCGTGCTCGTGCCGGCCGGGCTGGCCACGATCCGCGACCGCTCGACGCGCGGTGACCGGCACCGGCGCCTGGCGCTCAACATCGCGATCTCGACCGTCCCGGCGGCGATCGCCGCCGTCCTGCTCAACGACTGGATCGAGGCGAACGTCCGCCAGCCGGGCCTCGTCGCCCTGATGCTCGTCGTCGGCGCGGCGATCCTCTGGCTGGCCGACCGCTGGGGATCGAAGCTGCTCCGGATCGACGGCCTGCGCCCGGCCCATGCCCTGGCCATCGGCGCGGCCCAGGCGTTTGCCCTGATCCCCGGCATCAGTCGGTCCGGGATCTCGATCGCGGCCGGGCTCGGGCTCGGCCTGGAGCGGGCTGACGCCGCCCGGTTCAGCTTCCTGATGGCGACCCCGATCATCGCCGGGGCCGGGCTGTTCGAGCTGCGCAAGCTGGCCGGCGGCGGGGCGGGCCCCGGTGACCACCTCGTGCCGATCGTCGCCGGGCTGCTGGCCGCGACGGTCGCCGGCTTCGCCGCGATCCACGTCCTCCTGCGCTACCTGCGCACGAACTCGATGGCCGTCTTCGTCGTCTATCGGCTCGTGCTGGCGGCGTTCGTCGTGGTCAGCCTCCTGGCGCGCTGATCGGCGGACCCCGATGGAGGTGATGAAGCAGCTCCGCCAGCGGGCGATCCGCGACCTGCTCGAGCAGCGCCCGATCCGGACCCAGCAGGAGCTGGCGGCCGCCCTCCGCGAGCGCGGGTTCCGGACCACCCAGGCGACGGTCAGTCGGGACGTCGCCGAGCTCGGGCTGATCAAGGTGAACCGCGAGGGGGTCCAGGCGTACGCCTTGCCGCCGCGACTCGTCGAGGCGGAGACGAGCGGCGAGGACCGGCTGCGCAAGCTGCTCCGCGACCTGCCGATCGAGATCCGCGACTCGGGCCTCCTGCTCGTCATCCGGACCCTGCCCGGGTCGGCCCACGCGATCGCCGCCGCCCTCGACCGGGCGCGCTGGCCGGAGGTCGCCGGCACGATCGCCGGCGACGACACGGCCTTCGTCGCCTTCCCCGACCGCGGCTCGCTCCAGCGCATCCGGCGCCGGCTGCTCCGGTTCATGGAGTAGGCGACCGAGCACCTGGAGGCGGCCACCAGCCGGGCGGTCGGCCGTGCCGATCGGCCGGCCGGAGGGGGCCGTTCGTCTTTGACACGCCGGGCCCGGCGGGCTAGGATACGCGCCGGTCGAACTTCAGGCCCGCCCACGTGCCGGCGGAGGCCTGGAGTTCTTTCGCATTAGTCGGGCACATTCGCCGGGCCCGCAGACGGGCCGACCCGCTGCGAGCCCGCCACCGTCGACCGTCGTTCGAGCAGTTTCGGGGGCCCACCCGCCGTGAACACCAAGCCGATCTACCTCTCCCGGGAGGGCCTCGAGCGCGCCCGTGCCGAGCTCGAGGAGCTGATCAACGTCCGCCGGCCCGAGGTGGCCGCCCGGATCCACGACGCCAAGGAGCACGGCGACCTCAACGAGAACGCCGAGTACGAGGACGCCAAGAACGAGCAGGCGTTCGTCGAGGGTCGGATCCAGGCGCTCGAGGCGCTGATCAAGAACGCCACGATCATCGACGACAACCACTCGAGCGACCACGTCCAGATCGGCTCGACCGTGGTCGTCAGGAGTCCGGACGGCGAGCAGCGCTTCACGATCGTCGGCTCCGCCGAGGCGCGGCCGAACGAGGGCCGGATCTCGAACGAGTCCCCCGTCGGGCGGGCGCTGCTCGGCAAGAAGAAGGGCGACAAGGTCCTCGTCCGCGTCCCGGCCGGCGACTTCACCTACACGATCGTCAGCATCAGCTAGGCCGGCCATGGACTGGGCTGACGAGCTGGCGGCCTCCGTCCAGGGTCCCCAGGTCGTCAACGACTCGAAGACGCCGTCGGGCACCGTCCACGTCGGCAGCCTGCGCGGCCCGGTCATCCTCGACGTCATCGCCCGCGCCCTCCGCGCCCGCGGGCTCGAGACGACCCTGCTCTACGGGGTCGACGACCTCGACCCGATGGACGCCCAGGCCCTCCTGACCCCCGACGCCGTCGACCAGGAGATGGGTCGGCCGCTCGCCCACGTCCCTGACCAGGCCGGCGACTGCCACCCGTCCTACGCCCGCCACCACGCCCAGACGTTCATCGACACGTTTGCTGGCCTGGGCATCCATCCCGACCGCTACTACTGGATGAGCGAGGTCTACGCCAGCGGCGCGGTCGACCCCTACGTCCGCCTGGCGCTCGATCGGGCCGAGCGGGTGCGCGAGATCTACCGCCGGGTGGCGAACGTCCAGCACCCGGCCGACTGGCACCCGCTCCAGGTCGTGTGCGAGCAGTGCGGCAAGGTCGGGACCACGATCGTGACCGCCTGGGATGGCGAACGGGTCTTCTACGAGTGCCGGCCGAACCTCGTGACCTGGGCCCACGGCTGCGGCGCCTCGGGCTGGACGAGCCCCTTCGGCGGCCGGGCCAAGCTCGGCTGGAACCTCGAATGGGCCGCCCAGTGGAGCATCTTCGGGGTGACGATCGAGCCGTGCGGCAAGGACCTCTCGACCGCCGGCGGGTCGCGCGAGCGGGCGGACGCGATCGCGCGCGAGGTGTTCGAGCGCGAACCGCCGCTGAACGTGCCGTACGAGTTTCTGAACATCGGCGGACGCAAGATGTCGACCTCGAAGGGGCGCGGCGTGGCCGCCCACCGGATCGTCGAGGTCGTCCCGCCCGAGCAGCTCCGGCTGCTCTTCCTGCGTCCGCGGCCGCACCAGGTGATCGAGTTCGATCCCGACGGCACCGACGCGATCCCGCGCCTCTTCGACGAGTTCGATCGGCTCGCCGACGCCACCGCCGGGCGCGAGGTGAAGGGCGAGCTGCCGGCCGGCTACGAGCACGTCTTCCGCTACTCGCTGCTCGACCCGCAGGCCGACGTGGCGGCCGAGGCGGCAGCCTACCGGCCCGACTTCTCGCACCTTGCGCTCCTCGTCCAGATCCCGGGCGTCGACCTCACCGAGCGTGTCGCGGCCGAGAAGGGCAGCCCCCTCACACCGCATGAGGCCGGGATCCTCGAGGCGCGGGTCCGGGCGGCCCGGGCCTGGCTCGAGTCGTACGCGCCCGAGCGCGCCCGGATCGTCGTCCGACGTGACGGCCTGCCGGCCGAGGCGGCCGCGCTCGGTGAGGACCAGCGGCTCTTCCTCGGTGCGCTCGCGCTGTCGGCCGAGCGCTCGCGGCCGGGCACCGGCGACGACTGGCAGGCGCGGATCTTCGAGGTCGCCGCCGAGGCCGCGATCCCGGCCGGGCGCGCCTTCGGGGCGATCTATCTCGCCTTCCTTGGCCGGACGAACGGACCCCGGGCCGGCTGGCTGCTGGCCAGCCTCGAGCCCGCCTTCGTGATCGAGCGGTTGCGGGCCGCCGCGGGGTGGGAACGGACCGGTCGGGAAGGTGACAGGGACTCCGGAGCGGTCGCGGCCATGGGCGCCGGCACCCGTCCTGCGGATCCCGCTGGCGTCCCGGAAGGAGACGACTGATGAGCGTGGGCGTGGCCCGACTGCGCGAGGAATCCGACCGGATCCGCCAGGGGGCGATCGACAAGGGCGAGGACCCCTCGATCGTCGATGCCGCGCTCGCGCTCGATGCCCGCCGGCGCGAGCTGCTGGCTGAGGGCGACCGCCTGAAGGCCGAGCGGAACGCCGCCTCGCGCCGGATCGGCGAGGCCGTCCGCGCCGGCGCGGCTCCGGACGGCCCCGAGGTGGCGGCGCTGCGGCGCGCTTCGTCGGCGCTCGGCGCGCGGATCGACGCGATCGACGCCGAGCTGGCCGCGGTCGAGGCGGAGCTCGAGGAGCTTCTGCTGCGCATCCCCAACCCGGCCGACCCGGACGTCCCGGTCGGCGGCGAGGAGGCCAACGTCACCGTCCGCACCTGGGGTGAGCTCCTGCCCCGGGAGCAGCCGTACGAGAGCGGGCCGAACAGCGGGGTCGCCGCCAGTGCCGAGGCCGGTCTCGCGGCCCGTGGCGCGACCTGGACCCGCCGGCCGCACTGGGAGATCGGCGAGGCGCTCGACATCATCGACAACGACCGCGGTGCGAAGATCACCGGCTCCGGCTTCCCGGTCTACAAGGGCGCCGGCTCGGCCCTCCAGCGGGCGCTGATCAACTGGTTCCTCGACGTCCACACCCGCGAGCATGGCTTCACCGAGGTCTGGCCGCCGGCGGTCGTGAACACCGCCTCGGCCCGCGGCACGGGGCAGATCCCGGACAAGGAAGACCAGATGTACGTCGTCACCCGCGACGAGCTGTACCTGGTCCCGACCGCCGAGGTCCCGGTCACGAACCTCCACCGTGACGAGATTCTCGAGGCGGCCGAGCTGCCGATCCGGTACGCCGCCTACACGCCCTGCTTCCGGCGCGAGGCCGGCGCCGCCGGCAAGGACACCCGCGGCATCCTCCGGGTCCACCAGTTCGACAAGGTCGAGATGGTCCTCTTCGAGCGCCCGGAGGACTCGCCGGCCGCGCTCGAGTGGATGACCGGGCGGGCGGAGGTCCTCCTCCAGCGCCTCGGGCTGGCCTATCGGGTGCTCCTGATGGCGACCCGCGAGATGGGCTTCGTCCAGGCCAGAAAGTACGACCTCGAGGTCTGGTCGCCCGGCGTCGAGCGCTGGCTCGAGGTCAGCTCGTGCTCGAACTTCCGCGACTACCAGGCCCGCCGGATGGCGATCCGCTACCGGCCGGCGCCCGGCGCCAAGCCGGAGCTGGTCCACACCCTGAACGGGTCGGGGCTGGCTCTGGCCCGAACCGTGGCCGCGATCCTCGAGACGTACCAGCGACCGGACGGCTCGGTCGTCGTGCCCGAGGTACTTCGGCCGTACATGGGGCGCGACGCGATCACGCAGCGCGACTAACTCTGACCAACGCGGGGTTCCCCCGGTGGGACCGACCCTCGATACTACGCGCCCGCGCGCGCCTCGCCCATGCGTTGGAGGATGTCCGTGCCCGCCTGCCTGTGCTGGTCCGAGCCCGCGGAGTTCCATGGGCCATGGCGGATACCATGATTGTCCGCTGAGGATAGCCCACCGAGCACCGGCTACCATCGAACGGATGGCCGACTCGTGCGGGAGTCAGTGGCGGAGAGGGTGGGATTCGAACCCACGAGGCTTTCGCCCGGCGGTTTTCAAG